>CAYQMY010000037.1:4131-12650 GCA_964418735.1 uncultured Oscillospiraceae bacterium
GCAAAAAGGCTGCTGCCTTCGGCTGCTTCGGCTGGAGCGGCGAATCGGTAAAGGTTATAAATGAGCTGCTGGGCAGTGCCGGCTTTGATCTTGTGTCCGAGGGCTACAGGAATCCCTGGAATCCGGACGACGCTGCGCAAAAGGGCGCGGTAGATTTCGGCAGAGCAATAGCTAAAGCATAGAAGCGTTCAGTTTAAAGTTCGGAAAAGAGGGTGCATTATGACCATGTACGATAAGGCAAGCACAGGGCTTGAGGGCTTTGACCAGGTGATCGACTATCTGCGCTTCGGCGACAACGTCGTATGGCAGGTTGACTCGGTTTCAGACTATAAGAAAATGGTTGAACCCTTCATCACTCAGGCCATAAAAGACAAAAGGGGCATTATTTATATCCGTTTTGGCAGTCATGAGCCTATAGTGCAGGATTGTCCTGAAATTACAACCTATCATGTTGACGCCAGCAAGGGCTTTGAAAACTTTGCAATGGAAGTTCACTGGATAATAAAGGATGCTGGAAAAAAGTATTTTTACGTCTTTGATTCTCTCACGGACTTGCTGAAGTACTGGCATTCAGACCTTATGATCGGCAACTTTTTCAAGGTCACCTGCCCGTTTTTGTACGAACTTGACACTATCGCTTATTTTGCCATAATGCGCGATTCCCACGCTTTTAATACTATCGCGAGCATCCGCGAAACCACGCAGCTGTTGCTCGACCTATATCAGGTGAACAGCAAGCTCTATGTTCACCCCCTGAAGGTCTGGGAGCGCTACTCGTCAACCATGTTTTTCCCGCATCTGATACAGGGGCAGGAGGCGATCTGCCTTACCTCAAGCGCTGAGGTTGCGGAGCTTTTCTCCCGAATCCGACGCGGCAGGGACAGGCAGGACTTTTGGAATGTGACCTTTAACAAGGCGAGGGAAGCTCTATCCCTCCCCGCAGAGCAGCAGGAGCCAATAAAGCAGCTGCTGATGCACATGCTTATAGGCGAAAAATCCCGTCTGTTTGATTTGTGCGACCGATATTTTACCTTGAATGATATTCTGGCTATAGCGTCCAGAGAGCTCGGCACAGGCTTTATCGGTGGAAAAAGCATAGGCATGCTGCTTGCCAGAAAAATACTTGAGTGCGAAGGCGAGGATCGTTTCACTCCCTACACGGAACCCCACGACTCCTTTTATCTCGGCGCCGATATTTTTTACACCTATATCGTTCAAAACGGATGGTGGAGACTGCGCACAAAGCAGAAATCAACCGAAGGTTATTTTAAATTCGCGCCGGAGCTTAAAGAAAAGCTCCTTCAGGGCAAGTTCCCGATGGATATTCGTGAGCAGTTTGTGCAAATGCTCGAATACTTCGGTCAATCCCCTATCATCGTTCGCTCAAGCTCCTTGCTTGAGGACAATTTCGGCAACGCCTTCGCCGGAAAATATGAAAGCGTATTTAGCGCCAATCAAGGCACCCCCGAGGAGCGCTATGAGGCCTTCGAGCAGGCAATCAGAACCGTTTATGCCAGCACTATGAACGAGGATGCACTGGCCTACAGGATGAATAGAGGCCTGCTTGAAATGGACGAGCAGATGGCCATACTTGTTCAGCGTGTGTCAGGGGATCAGTACGAGGACAGGTTTTTCCCACATGTCGCAGGTGTCGGCAACTCCTCAAACCTCTATGTATGGGACAAAAGCATAGACATGGATTCGGGAATGCTGCGCTTGGTTTTCGGGCTTGGCACAAGGGCGGTTGACAGGATAGCCGGCGATTATGCGCGGATTGTTTGTCTTGACAATCCTTTGCGGGTCACCCCGATGAATTACGAGGATCAAAAGAAGTATTCCCAGCACGGGGCCGACATTATCTCCATTAGGGGCAATGAGCTCACAAGCGCAGATCTGGACGATATTTTTTCAAACGACATAAAAACAGACAAAAAGCTGTTCGCCACTCTGGATACTCAGACGGCGAACAGACTGCGCGAGCTTGGAGCAACCGGCCGCAAGACTCCCTATATCTATGATTTTAAGGAGCTGCTTAAAAGTACTGCCTTTCCTTCGATTATGAAGGATATACTCGCCCTATTGTCAAAGGTATATGATTACCCTGTGGACATAGAATTTACTGCTAATTTCACAAAGGACGCTCAGTTCAAGATAAATATTTTGCAGTGCCGCCCGCTTCAGACGAGAGGCCTTGGAAATCCCATCAAAATACCCAAGCTTCGCAATAAAGAGGATTGTTTTTTCTCAGTCAAGGGTAATTTTATGGGCGGTAACGTAAGGCTGCCTGTCGATTATGTGGTTTTAGTGGACACCTTGGAATACAGTCTGCTAAATGAGCAGAGCAAATACGCCGTAGCAAGACAAATCGGCGTTATTAATGCATATCTAAAGGGGAAAAATGCCTTACTTATGGGCCCCGGCAGATGGGGAACAACAACTCCCTCCCTCGGTGTGCCGCTTAACTTTGCGGAGCTTTGCAACATGTCTGTCATCTGTGAGGTGTCCTCATCTGATGCCGGGTTTGTTCCCGAGTTATCCTATGGCAGCCACTTCTTTCAGGATCTTGTTGAAACAGGAATTTTCTATGTCGCTATTATAGATGGGCAAAAGGATGTTGTATTCAATCCCAAGCAGGTAATGAGCAGGGAAAACATTTTGGAATCCATCATACCCGGCACACCCTTCGCGCCCGTTATCCATATTTCAAAAACTGAAGGCATGGAGATTTTCTCCGACATCGTATCGCAGGTTGTACTTTGCAGGTGAAATGATATGGAACATAAAATAATACAGCTAAGCATAACCATGCGGTTTGGCGCTACTGAAGACACCGTATATCCAACTCTGCTTTGGGATGAGCAAAACATCATTCTGGTTGATTGTGGTTTTATCGGCTCACTTCCCTGCCTTGAAAACGAGCTGCAGTTTCACGGATTGTCCGCACGTCAGATAACTGGCCTTGTGCTGACCCATCATGACCATGACCACATGGGAGCAGCGGCCGCTCTCAAAAAAATGAATCCCAGTATCAAAATTTACGCTTCAGCCGCAGAAGAGCCCTACATATCCGCAAAGGAAAAGCCGCTACGGCTCCGTCAGGCAGAAGAAATGCAGAAAGCTCTGCCGCCTGAACAGCAGGATTTCGGCAAAGCATTTTGCGATTTACTGCGCCGGGTCGAGCCCGTTGGGGCAGACTTTCTTTTGCACGACGGAGAAGTTTTGGATTGGTGCGGAGGGTGCCGCGTTATTGCAACTCCCGGCCACACTCCCGGACATATTTCACTGCCGATGGAAAAAGACTTGATTGTCATAACCGGCGACGCTTTCGCGCTTGCGGACGGTGTTCCTGTTATCGCTAACCCTCAATTCACACTGGACATAGCTCAGGCTACAAAGTCTATGGAAAAACTACTGGCGCTAAGCGCAAAGGCTTATTATTGCTATCACGGCGGCATCTATTCTCCAGAATGCTAAATTTTATATAGCGGGAGGCAAGCGATGAAGACTTTGAATAAGCTTATTGACGAATATACCTTCCTATTGCAGCAAGGCGAAATGCAGCCTGCGTACAAAGGAATAATGGAGTTTGTCGGCAAATTGAGAGCAGAGTTTATCAAAAGGTTTCCCCTTTACGAAGTAAGCGGTATTTATCAGGGCTATATGGACATGACCTATTTTTCGCTCTTCAGCAAGCAGCTTAAAGATAGGGGCCTAAAAATCGCCATCGTTTACTTACACGAAAAGAAAGCCTTCGAAGTTTGGCTTTCTGCTCGAAACAGGGAAATCTCGAAAATATATGAATCTGTTCTTGGAAGCATTTCAGATAGTATTCCTGCTTTTCACGATGCCAGCAATCCGGACGCCATAGTAGAATACATTTTGACATCCGAGCCCGATTTTAACAACCAGGCTATGCTCATAGATTTTATCGAGCAAGGTGTCAAAAGATTCATAGACGCTGTCGCTGAGAAGTTATAGTTTTATTCGGTTAAAGAAAACAAACCGGCTCCTTGCGTTCCTGATAAAGTCTACTTAGCCGAGCTGCTGCTTCCTTTACCAGACTATCTTTCATTGTTCTTGCGTTTTGAGGACAGCTCTTGATGCAGGCACAGCATGTAATGCATTTTTCTATATCAATCAAATTAGTGTTTTCCGTATCAATAGCCGAAACCGGGCATACTTGCGCACAAATCCCGCATAGCGTGCATTTATCGCTAACTTCAATAAAATCGACATTCCATAGCTCCGTAACGCCACCGTATGGAAAATTACCCGGTACACTTATGTCAGCGGTTTGATTTATTGATGTCATGTTCCGCAGTTTTTCAGAAACCTTATGTCCAAATAGTTTTGCATAATCTAAATCCTTTGCATCAGGGCGGGCTTCCGCAATGGGTGTTTCGTCGCTTGAAAAGGAGTGCTCCCCTAGAAATGCCGCACAAGCAATCGGTACACAACCGCGTTCCTTTAAAATATCTTTGAGCTCCAGCAGCGCATCGTCATACACTCGGTTTCCGTAAACTGCAATGCATACCGTGGGTGTGTTTTGAGCCTTGATAGAGTGCAGATATTCGCTCAAAAGTGCAGGCACCCTTCCCATGTAAACCGGTACGGCAACAACAAGCAATTCATTTTCCGACGTTACTAATTGCCGTTTTCTCGCATCCGGCTTGGTAATGTCTACGAATTCTATATTGCTTTGATTTATTCCGCGGGCGACGGCTTGAACAACTGCCTTTGTTGTTCCGGTTGGGGAAAAATAAACAATTTTTAGTGATTGAATTTCCATTAGATAACCTCCTATTATTATTAAAAGTAGTATATACTGAGACGGATAATATAAATAGGAGTCAGATTATACTGGTATAAATAGTAACAGAAGACAGGTGATAAGGTGGAAAGCAGTGAACAAAGGCATAAGGAGCTATCGGACTTTCTAAAGACACGAAGAGCAAGAATCTCACCTTCTCAGGTGGGGCTAACAATAGAAACCCGTCGGCGTACTCCCGGTTTGCGGCGAGAAGAGGTGGCTCAGCTGGCCGGAATCGGCCTGACCTGGTATACATGGCTTGAGCAAGGTAGGCCTATTCAAGTTTCTGCCCAAGTGATAGAAAGCCTGTCCAAAGTATTATTTCTTGATAAACAGGAACGAAATCATCTTTACCGTTTGGCGAACCAGCCCATTCCTTCGGACTTGCCGGGATGTCAAGGAACGGTAAATCCCGCGCTTCAGCACATTCTTGATAGTCTAGAGCTTTGTCCCTCTTTAATCACAGACCAGAGATGGAACGTAATTGCCTGGAACAAAGCGTCAAGCTTAATATTCGGCGAATATAGCGAGATGAATGCGCGTGAGAGAAATATAGTATGGGCTATGTTCACAGACGATTATTATAAGCAGTTATTTGTAGACTGGCACGTTCACGCTAAAAGTCTGCTGGGGCGATTTCGTTCGACCTGCGGAAGATACATAGAGGATTTATGGCTGAATCAGTTTATTAACGACCTCAAAGCTCAAAGCCCAGAGTTTAATTTATGGTGGCCTTTACATGAAATCCAAAATGAAAGCGGAGTTTGCGGAGTCCGCAAGAGGTTTAATCATCCCAAGGCAGGGATCTTAGATTTTGAGAGCAGTAGTTTCGATGTTCATGACAATTCATTTAAAATGTTTGTCCATGTCCCTGTGTCTGATACGGATACAGCTGAAAAAATGAAAGCACTGGTGGATGCATGAAATGCTACGCTACCAAACTTGACCCACCGGAAAGGCGTCGAAATCGACGCCTTTTATAATAGGAGGCTTGTTATTTTATGAGTTCAGCAGCTAAATCAAACAACTCATTGATAATCGATGAATTCAGCAAAAAAATTGGTCGTCTTACTAAAAGCAATGCGTATCTGAACTTCTGTGAAGAGGTGTACGGTTACAGAATTTATCTCTTCAACATGATGGATAAAGAGCAGCTTGATTTTGTCTTAAACTCAATTCCGATTTCATCAATGGATACCCTCTTAGATTTGGGTTGCGGTTCGGGAAGTCTTCTAAATCTATTGGCGACAAAGTATGGATGCCGTGGAATCGGAATCGACCAACTGGATGACGAAATCTTGACGAAACACAACAATGTTTTCACATATATAAAAGGTGACATTGACAGATTTTCTGACCATGGAGTAAAGCCTTCAATTACTTTGTCAATCGACAGCCTTTATTTCAGCAATAATCTGGACGAGCTTGTGCGGCTGCTTAAAAACATTGAGAACAACAAAATGTATTTGTTTTATTCGCAGTACATTTTTGATGAGGCTTCATGCGACAAAAGCATCCTGCATAGTCAAAATACGAAAATTGCAGATGCGCTCAACTCAAACCTACTTGCTTATAAAACGATTGACTATAGCCAAAACGAGCGCTTATTATATGAGAATTCTCTTAAAGCGCTGCAAAAGTATAAACAGGCATTTGAGGACGAAGGAAACCTTGACCTTTATGAGCAAAAACTAAGGGAAGATATGCTGGGTATGGAGCTTTATAGCAAAAACCTCGCCAGCCGATATCTGTATATAATTGACTAAACGTAATCCCGCGCGTATAATAAAACCGAATTAGAAAGGAGAACGATTTTATGTTAAAAAACTATACACTGGAGATTGTGGCAGACCGGGAGGTTTGCACGAAATAATCTCTGCAATGACCTCCCTTATGTATCAACATACTTTGAGGAGGATTACTGAATTGAATCATTTTAATAAAAAGATAAAAGAAAACTACCGAAACAGAAGCTGTAACGAAAGCTTCATCTGTAAAGTCTGCGGGTTTCCGGTTAATCCGGGAGGTGCCGGCAGTGAGCACCGAAACCATTGTCCAAACTGCTTATCAAGTATACACGTTGACGAGGAACCAGGTGACCGTGCTTCCGAATGCAGAAGCGTTATGGATGCTGTGGGCGTTTGGGTTCGAAGCGGAGGCGAATGGGCAATCATTCACAGATGCAGGCGCTGCGGCGTATTTCATTCGAACCGGGTCGCAGCCGATGATAACCCCATAAAGCTAATGTCCATTGCATTAAGGCCGTTAACCGAGCCGCCGTTCCCGATAGAGCATATAGGGAAAATGTCCGCCGTATACACGACAAATGATACAGAAGGGCGACAATGAAAATGAAAAAACTAAATTTAAATAATTTTGGTTTTGATAATAAATTTGCCGCCGAAGCGCTGCTGCATCCCGAACTCTACGCAGGTCGTGTTATCTCACAGTTCAAGGGACTTTATCGGGTAATAACCGAAAGCGGAGATCTGATGGCGGAGGTTTCAGGCAAGCTCCGCTTTGACGCGAAAACGTCCTCGGACTTCCCCGCTGTCGGTGATTTTGTGATGCTTGACCGTGATACTAACGAAATTGGCAACGCCATAATTCATCATCTACTGTCCAGAAAAAGCGCTTTCGTGCGTAAAGCATCAGGTACTGCCAACGAAGAACAGATTGTTGCGGCGAACATTGACACTGTGTTTATTTGCATGTCGCTGAACAACGATTTCAACCTTCGAAGGCTGGAACGCTATCTGTCGATAGCTTGGAACAGCGGCGCGGCCCCCGTGGTCGTCCTGACCAAATCCGATTTATGCAGCGATATTGACAGCCGCCTGTGTGAGGTTTCGTCCATAGCCGCGGGATGCGAAGTACTAGTTACTTCCGCCATGCACGAGGACGGATTTTCTCAGATTGCGCAGCACATCAACTCCGGAAAGACCGTCGCGCTGATTGGCTCATCAGGTGTCGGTAAATCGACACTTATTAACCGCCTTGTTGGCGAAGACCGCTTGGAAACGAAGGGTCTCAGAAGCGACGATAGGGGCAGGCACACCACTACGCGCCGGGAACTTATCCTGCTCGAAAAAGGCGGGATGGTAATTGACACACCGGGCATGCGCGAGCTCGGCATGTGGGACGTTGCGGAAGGCCTTGACAAAAGTTTTTCCGATGTTGAAGCGCTGCTCGAAAGCTGCCGTTTTCATGACTGTGGCCATACGAATGAACCCGGCTGCGCGATACGCGCGGCAATAGAAAACGGAGAGCTGTCAACGGAACGCTGGGCTTCTTATCAGCGTCTCAAGCAGGAAGCTGAATTTGCGCAGGATAAGGAAAGCTACCTAGCCGAAAAGGAAAAGAAGTTTAAGAATATCGCAAAGCTCAATAAGGTAAATGTGAAGAAATAGTCCCTGAAACAATTAAGGGCTAAGCAGCCTATCAAGGGGGTGTTGGAATAGACCAACACCCCCTTTAAATATTCAAATCATATAGTATCAAGAAAGATATTTGCGCTTCTAAACATAGTGTGGTAACCTGTTAGAGATGGTGCAGCTTCAACCGCACATTCGTATAACCTGACGCGCTGTTGTCATATTTTGCGCACTATAATATTGGGAGAGCCGTCGATACGGATAATCTATTATTAAGAAGGAGACCAAAATGAAGAATTTCTCAAGAGAAGACATCATGTTTTCCCTTTGCGGTT
>CAYQMY010000038.1:0-10858 GCA_964418735.1 uncultured Oscillospiraceae bacterium
TTGCTGGAACAAATACGTACGATAGACAAACGCAGGCTTAAAGAGAGAATGGGCAGAATTGACAATGACCTGATGAATAAGGTGGACAATGCCATCGCAGTCAGTTTTGGCCTGGGTTAAAGAATTGGGGGCGGCTTTTCGCCGCCCCGTTTTTTAAAAGGGGTACATAAGATGAAGAAAAAGAATGTGATAATAACGCTGCTTATCCTCCTGCTGCTGGTCGGCGTTGGAATAGGCACTTGGACTCTGGCCGCAGCGACCTACGGCACCTCCTCAGATCCGCTTATAACGCTCAGCTATTTAAACGACAAGGTTATGCCGTCGGTGCTGAGCGAATTTCAGAAAAAGATGGATGCTAAGGTTAACGAGCTTACCACCGGCTATGAGAAAAGGATTCGGGAGCTTGAGGACAAGCTTAATAATTCTTCGGGCGGCGGAAGCGAGACCTTCGCCGTGGTTACGCTGAAAAACGGTCAGTCTGTTTCCTGCTCGGAAGGCGCCGAGGTAATGCTTAGGACAGGCTCGGCACAGGCATGGTCTGAGATATCAGATCTCACAAGCGGTACGCCGCTTGCGGTAGGGGGCGAGCTTATATTAAACCACATGTATACGATTCCCTATGCCGGCGGAGGACTTGGAGCGACAAGCGACTCGACGCTGCTGATACGCGGAACATATAAAATAAACTGAGTAATATAATCGAATATACTAAAAATCCTGCGCATATTATTATGCGCAGGATTGTATTTAGTCTAGGGGGTATCCATACCCCCTAGATACGCGGCTTACGCCGCGATACCCCCGGTCGCGCACGTTTGCGCGGGCTGTGGTATATTTCCGAGAAATGAATTCCCGGAAATATATAAAAATTTCCTGCGAGGGGTTTTTCAGGTATTTTATTTTTAAGGAGGGGCGGCTTTGGACGGTTCGTATAATATCACCTTTGACGGAAAAAACGTCGGGAAGCTGAAGGTGCAAAGTCAGGGGCTTATGACCGTGTTCAGCGGAGATACTTCGCATATTGACGGACTTTGCCGTCTTGCCGTGCTTTCGGAAGGAAGGGCGGTTCAGATAGGGGTGCTGTCGCCCGCCGACAAGGGCCTTCGCTTAAAAAAGAGCTTTACAAAAAATTCGCTTTCGGAGCTGGGGATAAAAAGCATTGAGAAGGTCATGGTAATAAACGGGGAGGAGAGCGCCTCCGAATGGGTCAGGGAAAGTAGGCCTGAGGAGCTGTTTTCCGATCCGGATTTAAGCGAGGCCTGCACCGGAGCCAAGGGCGTTATTTCAAAGCGTGCGGGGCATATTACTGAGGCGGCGTTTCCCGTAGGCAGCGGAATTCCGTTTTCGCTGATGCCAGCCTTCTGCTTAGGGAAACCGGCTGTAATTAACGAAAAAAAATATTTGATTTTTAAAATTGTAGATGGAAATCTGGAAAATCAGCAATCAGCAATATGAATAGAACGCTTTAAACGCGAAATAATAAGGTCATATCAAATTACAGGAGGATTGACCTATGGCAAATCTTACGTCCAAAGAGCTTACAGCGCTCGAAGACCAGATTAATTATGAGCAGGTGCTTGTGAAAAAGTATCGCGCTATGGCATGTCTTTGCAATGACAACAAAATCAGAGCGGATCTCGACGGAATCGCGACTAAGCATCAGCAGCACGCAGACAGATTAATGACATTTTTGCAGTAGGAGGAAGTACAAATGAAAAATCCCGAACAGACCGCTCAAATGATGGCGGAAAAGGAAATACTGAGTGATTTTCTGCTAAGCCAGAAGCTCATTTCGGCAAGCTATAACACCTATGCCGGAGAGTGCAGCAATCCCCAGCTTCGCAGTACCTTTCTTAATATCCTGAATGAGGAGCACGATATACAGGCAAACATTTTTACCGATTTGCAGTCAAACGGCTGGTACAAGGTAGAGCCGGCCGAGCAGCAGAAAATACAGCAGGCAAAGCAGAAGCTTACAAGCGGACAGTAAGAAACTTCCAGGAGGAATCCGATTCCCCGTAGAAGTCAGATAAAGAGGAAGCACCGCTATTGCGGCGCTTCCTCTTTATAATTTTTTAATTGCCTTTGTATTTTCTTCTTGTGGCGTTTCCGCCGCGGATATGCCTTTCCGCCTTGTTAATATCCAGAATTTCCTTTACCTGAACGTATAGCGCACGGTTAACGCGCTCCAGACGTTCAGAAAGGTCTTTATGTACTGTTGATTTTGAAATTCCAAATTGTTTGGCAGCCGCGCGCACCGTCGCTTTGTTTTCTATGATGTACACCGCCAAATCGCATGCACGTTCTTCAATATTTGTTTTCAAAAACAACACTCCCAACATCGAGGGGCGGCGTGAACGTCGCCTTATACACAATAACTATATGCATGCATGGGAGCGTGTATTACGGGAAAAAGATGAGCTGTGAACAAATAGCTGTTATTTGGAGGTTGTCAGGTTTGTCTGTACCGGCAGTATTCTTAGAACTTGAATTTGGCGATCATCCTATCAAGCTCCTTTGCCTGAGACGCCATCTCAACGCTTGAGGACGAGCTTTCTTCTGCAGTTGCGGTGTTGTGCAGAACTACTTGAGAGATTTGCCCAATGCCCGAGTTGAGCTGCTCAATCGCATCTACCTGCTCTGTAGATTCAAGGGCTATGAGCTTTATAGACTCGACAGCTTCGTTGATTCCGCTTACGATACTGTTTAGCGTGTGCTGCATTTCTTGTCCGATTACTGTTCCGTCCTTCGATTTTACGATGCTTGTACCAACCAGTAGATTAGTCTGTCTAGCGGCCTCTGAGCTCTTTTCGGCCAGACGCTTTACCTCGCCCGCGACAATCGCAAAGCCCTTGCCTAGAGCTCCGGCGTGCGCCGCTTCGACAGCTGCGTTAAGAGAAAGAATATTTGTCTGGAAGGCGATTTCCTCAATAGCCTTTGTGATAGTCGAGATATTTTTGGAGGAGGCGCTTATTTCTTCAAGAGCCGCAAAGAGCCGCTGCATCTTTTCGCTACCAAGCTCCGCTTCCTTTTGAACCTTTTCGGCCATACCCCTCGACTGATTGGCGTTCTTAGAGTTATTTTTCGCTTTTTCTACAATGTGGCTTGAGGTAGCCGATATTTCCTCGATTGCTGCGGCCTGCTCTGTAGAGCCCTGTGCCAAGGTCTGCGAGCCTGCTGAGATAAGCTCGGAGCCTGATGAAATCCTGCCCGAGACAAGGCTTACGTTTTTTATCAGGCTACCCAGCTCACTAACAAGACCGTCGACTAGAACGGTAATGTCCTTATATTTACCATTGTGTGCCGACGAGTCTATTTGAACCGTCAGATCATTCCTCGATACGGCATCGCTCAGCATCCCTATGTCTGAAACTACCTTGCTAATAGAGTTTATCGCCTGCTGCATGGAACCTGCAAGTCTCCCTATTTCGTCGCGGCTCTTAATAGTGCCCAAAAGCTTAACAGTGCTGTCGTCCATTGTGCCGGACTCTATCGCCTGAGCCGCAGTTACCACCTTGTCGAGCGGCTTTTTGAGCCTGCTTCTCAAGAACAGAATTCCGATCAGCGTAAAGATTACAATCAGGATGATTGAGGCTCCAAAGGCTGTATACTGTACCATGCGCTCCGACTTTTCTAACGCTGAGAGGTTTGAACCGGAAAACAGTATGCCGATTACGGAAGCTCCGTCCGAAGACATTATGGGAACATAGGCGGTTGCGTAGTTTTCGCCGAGAATCTGCGCTTCCCCCAGGTATAGCTGCTTTTTGTTGATTACTATATCTGAAACCGCCTCTCCGAGCTTCGTTCCGACTGCGCGCTTTCCATCTTGAATAATTGTGGTATTAAGACGTTCGTTTCCGATAAAAATCGTGAATTCATTTCCTGTGTCGGCCTTCAGACTGTCAAGCAGCTGGTTGTTTTCAAGGGAATAGGCTGCCGTTACGGTGCCGGTTAGACTGCCATCCTTGCCACTATATATCGGTGAGGAGCTTAAGACGGCAAAGCGCAGACCGCTTCCGGTCAAATAACCGGTGTAGTTTTTTCCAGCAAGCGCTGACTTTATGTTCGCCTCACCTGAAAGGCTGCTGCCCGTTTTATATGCGGCATTGGTGGAAGAGAAAACGTTTCCGTTTTTATCTGTGACAATGACCGCGTCAAACTTCATATCGGATGTCAGCTTTTTCATTTCAGATAATAGCGCGGTTGCGTTGCCTGACTGCAAAGCGTCAGATACATTGTGATTTATAGATATGTAAGAAACCGAGAGTCTTGCGTTTTCTTGAAGGGAGCGCATTTCGTTTTGCAGAACATTAACTGAGGAATTTGCAGCCGACTTATTCGACATTTCAACGATTCCGGACATGCTGTAAAGTGAAATTGATGTTGCGACAAGCGAGGACACAAAAACGGCGAATATTGTCAATGCTATGATTTTGCTTGTAAGGCTTAAAGATCTTTTTTTATCTTTTTTATTCAAGAGTATCACTTCCCATAAATATTTATACTTATATATAATATTTCGTTAGTTTGGTACATAACTTTAACAAAAGGGAATGTTTTGCTATAATGCTACAAAACTCTTGAATAAACCAGGACGTTTTGTAGTTATTGCATATACAAACTATACAAATGCTGCTGAATAATATACAAAAACAAACATTGAAATATGTAAGAGTTAAAAATCATAAATATTTACAGATGAAGCTGCAACATGTATAATAATTTTTGTAATTTATTAATACAAATAACTAAATTTTCGATAAAGCTTAGTGTGAGGTGAACTGCGGCATGACAGCAAAGGCGGTGAAGGAGCAATTGTTAATGATAAATATTACCGAGCATATCGTAAAGCAGCAGGTTTGGGAGACTATAAGGGAGCTTGGCTGCTGCGACTGCGATACATGCTATTTCAATGCCTGCGCTCTGGCTTTGAACGCTCTCAAATCCAAATATGTAACAACAAATGCGGGTGAAATCCTATCTGAGTTTACCGCTGCCGAAGCGAACAACAAAGCGGAAATTCTCGTTGCGGTTACCAAAGCGGTAATGAAGGTAAGAGAGAACCCAAGACATTGATCTTTCAGGGGGTATCCAATACCCCCTAGATATGCGGCTAACGCCGCGATACTCCCGGTCGCGCACGGTTTGCGCGGGCTGCGGTATTTTTCCGAGAAGTAAATTGACGGAAAAATAAATTAAATACCTTGCGAGGGGTTTTCTACAGACGTAGCTGATGCCGAAACGGTATCAGCTTTATTTTTTAGGTTTTTTTGTATTACTTAAGTCTTGACAAAAAAGTGTGTTTTGTTATAATAATATTGATTTAAAACACTAAAGAAAAACATTTCACCCCTCGGTCAAGGGCGAGGGGTTATTTATTTTGAACGCGAGGAGATATTATGCCGATTACTGACTTTTTGGTCCAAAACGCCAAGCTTTATGCGGACGAGGTCGCCCTTATTGAAATAAATCCGGAGCATGAGCCGAAGGCTGAGCAGTGGAAGGAACTAAATCTGGTTGAAAGCGATCCGGACAAGGCATACCGCCGCGAAATAAGCTGGGCGGATTTTGACTGCCGCGCAAACCGCTTTGCAAACCTCTTGCTTGCACACGGCGTCGGCAAGGGCGACAAGGTTGCGATATTGCTGATGAACAGCCTTGAATGGCTACCTGTGTACTTCGGAATACTCAGAACGGGCGCGCTTGCTGTGCCGCTCAACTACCGCTATTCCGCGGACGAGATTGATTACTGCCTTAAGCTGTCAGACGCATCTGTTCTGGTATTCGGGCCGGAGTTTACAGAGAGGGTAGACAGTATTCAGGGAAAAATGCCTGATGTCCGACTCCAGTTTTACGTCGGCACCTGCTGTCCGGATTATGCGCTGAGCTACTTTAAGTTCATGTCATACTGCTCAAGCCGCAACCCGAATATACCTATCACGGACGATGACTACGCCGCGATTTACTTTTCATCGGGAACAACAGGTTTTCCGAAGGCTATACTGCATAAGCATGAGAGCCTTATGCACGCAGCTCTCTGCGAGCAGGCTCACCACGGACAGGGAAGAGACGACTGCTTCCTCTGCATGCCGCCCTTATACCATACGGGCGCCAAGATGCACTGGTTCGGTAGCCTCGTTGCCGGAAGCCGCGCTGTGCTGCTTCGCGGCGTAAGCCCAAAATGGATAATGGAAACGGTCTCGAAGGAGAACGTGACTATAGTCTGGCTGCTGGTGCCTTGGGCTCAGGATATTCTGGACTCAATCGAGCGCGGAGAGATTAAGCTTGAGGACTACAAAATATCGCAGTGGCGCCTTATGCACATCGGAGCCCAGCCGGTGCCGCCGAGCCTTATACGCCGCTGGAAGGGGTACTTCCCGAACCATGAGTACGACACAAATTACGGACTCAGCGAGTCTATCGGGCCTGGCTGCGTACATCTCGGAGTCGAGAATATACATAAGGTCGGAGCTATAGGGAAGCCCGGTTACGGCTGGAAGGCAAAGATTGTGGACGGGGACACAGAGGTCAAGGGCGGAGAGGTCGGAGAGCTTATCGTTTTCGGACCGGGAGTCATGACCTGCTACTATCACGACGAAGCGGCCACGGAAGCAGTCCTCAAGGACGGCTGGCTCTATACCGGCGATATGGCGAGAATGGACGAGGACGGCTTTATTTACCTTGTAGACCGCAAAAAGGACGTTATTATCACCGGCGGCGAAAATATTTATCCCGTACAGATTGAGGACTTCCTCAGAAGCTGCGAATACGTCAAGGACGTAGCCGTTATAGGCCGCGCCCATCCGCGATTGGGGGAGATAGCCTCGGCTATTATTGAGCTTAAAGAAGGTGCAAGCTGCACAGTAGACGATATCAACGAGTTCTGCAAGGCTCTGCCGAGGTACAAGCGCCCCGTAGAAGTCATTTTTGATATCGTGCCGAGAAATCCGACCGGAAAAATCGAGAAGCCCAGACTTCGCGAAAAGTTCGGCGCAATGGGACTTGTAGCGCAGCAGACAGGGAAGTAAACAGCCAAATCTCAAATAATTATAAACCGCAAGGTTAAGGCTAATGCCTGAACCTTGCGGTTTTATTTTATTGGTTAATAAAAAAATAGGGGGTATGGATACCCCCTATAAGCATTTTTACATGATGGAGAACGCGATGATAAGTCCTGCGAAGACTATCGAAACGGTGGAAACAAGCTTGATAAGGATGTTCAGCGAGGGGCCTGCGGTATCCTTGAAGGGATCTCCGATTGTGTCGCCGATAACGGCTGCCTTATGGCAGTCGGAACCCTTTCCGCCGTGGACTCCGCTCTCAATATACTTCTTTGCGTTGTCCCAGGCTCCGCCTGCGTTGCTCATAAATACAGCCATCGCAAAGCCGGTAACGGTTACGCCGCAGAGAAGTCCGATAACACCGTTCGCGCCGAGAATAAGGCCGGTGATAATCGGGACGATAACTGCGCTAAGCGCGGGTAGAACCATTTCTTTAAGAGCGCCCTTGGTGCAAAGGTCAACACAGGTTGCGTAGTCGGGGTCTGTTGTACCTTCCATGATGCCCTTGATCTCTCTGAACTGGCGGCGAACCTCAACAACGATGCTCTGAGCCGCTCTTTGCACAGCGGACATTGCGAAGGAGGAGAAGAGGAATACAAGCATTGCGCCAACGAACAAACCGATAAGAACAGGGGGGTTAACAAGGCTCATATCTAAAACCTTGCCGACAGCGGCCATCTTGTCAGCGGCAATGTCAACATAGGAAACGAGAAGAGCCAGAGCGGTAAGAGCGGCTGAGCCTATTGCAAAGCCCTTTCCGGTAGCAGCAGTGGTGTTTCCGAGGGAATCGAGGGCGTCTGTACGATGGCGAACTTCTTCACCGAGGCCAGCCATCTCTGCAATACCGCCGGCGTTGTCGGCCACAGGGCCGTAAGCGTCGCAGGCGAGTGTTATTCCGAGGGTGGAGAGCATTCCTACGGCGGCGATACCTATACCGTAGAGGCCCATTGTGAAGCTTGCAGCACCGCCCGCAGCATAGAAGCTTACAAGTACCGCTACGCCGACAATAAGAATCGGCGCCATTGTGGAGCGAAGACCAAGTGAAATACCGCCGATTACAACGGTAGCGGGGCCGGTGTTTGTGGTTTCGGCCAGCACCTGAGTGGGCTTATAAGTATCAGATGTGTAATACTCGGTGAAGTAACCGATTGCGCAGCCCGCAACAAGTCCTGCGAGGATTGCGACATAGATGCCCATGTTGCCCATAATAAAATAGGTAAGCGGGGCTGCAGCGACTGCTGCAAGAACGGCGGCAATATAGGTGCCGGTACGCAGAGTCTTAAGAAGAGCCTTCTGGTCGGCCTTTTCGCCGGTGCGGATAAAGAAGGTTCCGATAACCGAGCATACTACGCCGACAACTGCAAGCATAAGGGGAAGCAGCATTCCTGCCCAGCCGTAGCCTGCGGTAGCGCCGATGGCAAAGGAGGCGAGGATTGCGCCTACATAGGATTCATAAAGGTCAGCGCCCATTCCGGCGACGTCGCCTACGTTGTCGCCGACGTTATCAGCGATAACAGCGGGGTTTCTTGGGTCATCTTCGGGGATACCTGCTTCGACCTTACCAACAAGGTCAGCGCCGACGTCAGCGGCCTTCGTGAAGATACCGCCGCCGACACGAGCAAAAAGAGCCATGGCTGAAGCGCCCATTCCGAACATAACCATTGTTGTTGCGATAGTGTCCGCGCTGCAGTGGAAGAAGTACTTAAGAACAATAAACCATAGAGAAATATCAAACAAACCGAGGCCTACAACGGTAAAGCCCATAACGGCACCAGAGGAAAAGGCCACTGTCAGGCCCTTGTTCAGGCTTTCGCTGGCAGCATTTGCGGTACGCGCGTTTGCGGATGTTGCTATCTTCATTCCGATATAGCCCGCAAGACCGCTGTATAAACCGCCGGTAATAAAAGCAAACGGAACAAATTTAGAGACGAGTCCGGTTAATGCCAAAACGGCAAGGATTATCACCATTACTATATAGAACTTGATGACGGTTCTGTACTGGCGCTTGAGGTAGGCGTTAGCGCCCTGGCGGATCGCGGCCGCAATTTTCTGCATTTTCGGGGTACCTTCGGAGAACTTCAAAACCTTACGCGCCTGCAGAAGAGCAAACAATAAGGAGATGAGCGCACCTACAATACCAAGCCAAAACATGTTTTCCAAAAAAACAACTCCCTTTCGTGATTTCAGTTAATTTTATAATTAACGATTTGTTAATATAATTGTATTTGTTCAAAATCGCTTAGTCAATCGACTGAAATGCCGAAATATACGGCATTTTAGACTACTAAATTATCATTATGTTAGAATTTTTTTTGTAAGGAATATAGTTGAATTGTTATAAAGCTGATTGGACAATTCGTTTTCGTAACAATTTTGTAAATAAATTTAAAAAAATTGCAATGTATTCACCATAATCTGAACTTTTTCATATTTTTGTTGAAAAGGATTTTACTATACGTTATAATTTATGATGCGGTGGGATTTTTAATTGGATAATCGTGATCGGAGAATGAGTGACGCTGGAGTTTACGCCAACGCATGACACGACTCTGAATCGTAATTAATAGTACATAATAGTTTACAAGCGGAACTGAATTCAGCTCCGCTTGTTCATCTATTTGTACTGCGTGACGGGCTTACATTTCATGTTGTATTTATCCCCGAAACACTATATAATATAAATATCTATATCTTTAAAAGATTGGAGGAGGTGGGCGTATGAAAAAGTCGTTATTGATGCTTGTTGTAGCTTTGCTTTTGGTTGCGGTTATTATACCAAGCGGTGCAATTTATCAGAAAACACAGAATTTAGGGCCGGGCAGCATTGCGGCATATTCGCCTGCAACGCCGACTCCTTCGGACTGCACTGTCAATTTTATTGTAACCTCTGCATCCCAATGGTATCACGAATTCAAAATCGTAATCGTAAATAACACTGATTCACCGATAAGCAATTGGGTACTCGGCCTTAAGTATGACGGCACAATAAACGGTGTCTGGCCTGCGACTACTAATGTGAGCTACTCTCAGGGGACATGTCTGCTTACCTCCCAGCCGATAAACCAATGGCAGGACAACTATACTATTCCAGCCAGAGGGTATGTGGAGATAGAAGGAGGAGGAGCAACACAGGGCAGCGCAATTTGGGACGTAACTATTAGCGGTCAGCCCGCAGATTACTCGTTCATTCCCTACGGAGCGCCCACGCCGACGCCGACTGCAACTGCATCGGAGCCGCCTTCAAATTACATAGATGCCGATGTCGAATTTATAGTTGATACAGTTTTTAGCTCAAACAGCTACAAGTATGAAATTATAATGACAAACAACACAAACAAGGATATTGATAACTGGGTTTTGAAGTTTACATATGACGGAAGCATATATGAAGCGTGGCAGGCGGATCTGTCACAGAGCGGAAATGTGTTTACCATATCCCCCTACAATAAATGGCAGTCGAACTATACCATTCCCGCAAACGGCTCACTGTCCGTATTTGGTATGGGAAATGTTCCCGGCACTTATATTGATGATGTTAATATAAAAAACAAGCCCGTAGCTTCGTTCTCGTTTACACCCGAAAATCCGCCTCTGGCGGCACCGACTCCGGAGGTTACACAAACGCCGGAAGCAACACCGGAGCTAACGCCGGAAGCAACACCGGAGCTAACGCCGGAAGCAACACCGGAGGCAACACCGGAGGCAACACCGGAGGCAACACCGGAGGCAACACCGGAGGCAACGCCGGAGCCAACACCGGAAGCAACACCGGAGGCGACACCGGAGGCGACACCGGA
>CAYQMY010000038.1:10958-12592 GCA_964418735.1 uncultured Oscillospiraceae bacterium
CGCCGGAGCCAACACCGGAAGCAACACCGGAGGCGACACCGGAGGCGACACCGGAAGCAACGCCTGAGCCAACACCGGAACCGACACCGGAGGCAACGCCGGAACCGACGCCGGAACCGACGCCTGAGCCAACACCTTAGTCAACAGTATGTGACATTAAATAATTCAGGAACAGTACGATTAGCACTGTTCCTGAAATTTTTAAAAGATACTATTTATATAAATCTATGTGCTTCTCAGCAAGCTCATATACGCCGTTAAAATCCACATGAGGATTGAGCAGCGTTTCCAGCTTGTCGTGTACGCCCTTTGCTCCCGCGAGATTCTGCTCTGCCGTTTCCAAAAGCGAATTGTAGAGCTTCTTTTCATCACGAAGAGCAGATTTAACATTTTTATATGTATCCTTATCCGCGAGGGCGTCCAGCCTTACGTGCTTATAAAATTCTCCGTCATAGGGCGAAGCGGCGCTTACGCTCAAAAACGCCAGCGATAGCTCGGGAATAAGCAGATATTCGGGCTTATCGGGGAAGAGCGGGGAGGGACTCAGCAGTACCTCATAACCGCACTTAACCGCGTGCTGACATAGTTTGTCAAGCATCAGCGGAGCAAAGCCGAATTCGTTGTCAATTGTACAAACGCGATCACATAATGCCTTGACCGTATCAAATCGGAAAACCCTGCCTTCACAGGTGAAGGCACTCAAAAATCTGCGCTTTATTTTTCCTTCCTTGCCGGAATTAGGAATTTCCCTTGTGCAAATGCCATTTAGACGCCTTGAAACAGTGTCGCAAACCTGCGAGTCAAATAGCGGCGAGGAGGCGTCCTTCTTCACCTCGCCTGCAGCTCTTAAGAACTTATAGGCCTTGGCGTAGTAACCCTTATAGTCTGCAACCAATTTTGATGCCTCACCGAACTTTTCTCTAAGAGCATCGAAATCGTAAAACTCACCCATATTTATATATCTGCCGCTGACGCCGGGATAATCGGGCTCGAGGATGTGCGGCGCGGTTCCGTCCATGTATGTAATGCCGAGATCGGGAACGAATATGCCGTCAAGGGACTTGGGGTCACCCGAGCAGTAAATGTATTCAACCTTGTGCCCAAGTGATTCGATGCCCTTGCCGACCTTTTTCATAAAGCTTGATTTGCCGCAGCCGGGACCGCCCTTGATTATGTAAATGAATTTCGTGTCCTTACTCTTAGTTATCTCGTCGCAAAGAGAATAAAAGCCGCCGGTGCTATTCGCGCAAAGAAAGTAGCTTATATTTGCAGACATATTAAAAAATCCTTTCAAAAAATTCTCTTTATATAACATATGTATGCAAATGTAGTTCTCATTGACAGCCTAAAACTTATAAAAAACCCGCTGAAGCCATAGGGCTCCGGCGGGTTTCAAACTATCGAAAAACTCCCTCGCAGGGAAATTTAAAACTATTTTTCCGGGAATTCATTTCTCGGAAAAATACCGCAGCCCGCGCGTCCGAGCGCGACCCGGGGGTATCGCGGCGTAAGCCGCGTATCTAGGTAAGCACTGATTTAATCCGGCGTTGCCAGATTGGTGGGGATAGAATCCCCAATAGAGGCAAAAAAGCGCAGGAATAATTGCTTTATTTCAAGCTTTTTTAACGATGAGT
>CAYQMY010000039.1:0-8586 GCA_964418735.1 uncultured Oscillospiraceae bacterium
AAATCCCGACCGCACCATAAGCTCCATTAAGCGTGAGATGGGCAGCGATTATAAGGTCGCAATCGACGATAAGCGCTACACCCCGCAGGAAATCTCGGCTATGATTCTGCAGAAGCTCAAGGCAGACGCCGAGGCTTATCTAGGAACCACAGTAACAGAGGCCGTCATTACCGTCCCCGCCTACTTCACCGACAGTCAGCGCCAGGCGACTAAGGACGCAGGCAAAATCGCAGGCCTTGAGGTTAAGCGTATCATTAACGAGCCGACCGCAGCAGCTCTCGCCTACGGACTTGATAAGGATGTTGAGCAGAAAATCATGGTCTACGACCTAGGCGGCGGTACCTTCGACGTGTCGGTTCTTGAAATCGGCGACGGCGTAATCGAGGTTCTGGCTACAGCCGGCAACAACCGTCTGGGCGGCGACGACTTTGACGAGTGCGTCGTAAAATGGCTGCTTACAGAGTTTAAAAACAGCACCGGTGTTGACCTTTCGACCGACCGCGTGGCGATGCAGAGACTCCGCGAAGCCGCTGAAAAGGCGAAGGTTGAGCTCTCCGGAGTTATGTCAACCAGCGTCAATCTGCCTTACATCACGGCTGACGCCACCGGCCCGAAGCACCTTGATACGACTCTGACAAGAGCGAAGTTCAACGAGCTGACCAACCATCTGGTGGAAAAAACTCTCGGCCCCGTAAATCAGGCACTTAGCGACAGCGGCCTGACTGCTGGACAGCTCTCAAAAATTCTTCTCGTCGGCGGCTCAACTCGTATTCCCGCCGTTCAGGACGCGGTAAAGAAGATAACCGGAAAAGAGCCCTTCAAGGGCATTAACCCCGACGAGTGCGTCGCAATCGGCGCGGCAATTCAGGGCGGCGTTCTCGGCGGTGACGTCGAAGGAATCCTTCTGCTCGACGTAACCCCGCTCTCCCTCGGAATTGAAACACTCGGCGGCGTATTTACAAAGCTCATAGACCGCAACACCACTATCCCCTCGAAGAAGAGCCAGGTATTCTCCACCGCCGCAGACAACCAGACCTCGGTCGAGGTAAACGTCCTGCAGGGCGAGCGCGAGATGGCCGCACATAACAAGTCTCTTGGACGCTTCCACCTCGACGGAATCGCTCCTGCGCGCCGCGGCGTTCCGCAGGTAGAGGTTACCTTCGATATAGATGCAAACGGCATAGTCAACGTCTCCGCCAAAGATCTCGGCACCGGCAAGGAGCAGCATATCACCATCACCTCCTCGACAAACCTCAGCAAGGACGACATCGAAAAAGCAGTCCGCGATGCCGAGCAGTTTGCAAACGAGGACAAAAAGCGCAAGGAAGAGATTGAGGTCAGAAACCACGCAGATCAGATGGTCTATCAGTCCGAGAAAACCCTGTCCGAGATGGCCGACAAGATCAGCGCCGACGACAAAAAGTCTATTGAAGACGCTATCGCGAAGGTCAAAACCGCTCTCTCCGGAACCGACACCGAGCTCATTAAGCTCGCTTCCGAAGAACTGACCAAGGCTTTTTATGCAGTAAGCGAAAAGCTCTATTCTCAGGCAGGCGGACAGCCGGGCGGCGCGGGCTTCGACCCGAATGCTGCAGCGGGCGGACAGCCGGGCAGTGAGCAGGGCGGCCAGTATTACGATGCCGACTACGAAGTAGTTGACGACGATAAGAAATAATATCTTATTGCCCAAAAGGCGACAAAATTATTATGTATTTTGCGGGCGCACGGGGTGCGCCCGCAAATTGCGGCATTGAGGAGAACATAAATGGCTGACCAGAAAAAGAGAGATTATTATGAGGTGCTCGGTTTAAGCAAGGGAGCCTCCGACGACGAGATAAAAAAGGCGTACCGTAAGCTCGCTAAGGAGAGCCACCCTGACCTGCACCCTAACGATAAAGCTGCGGAAACCCGTTTCAAGGAAGTCAACGAAGCCTACGAGGTGCTGTCCGACAGCGACAAGAAGGCAAGATACGACCAGTACGGCCATGCCGGCGTTGACCCCAACTTCGGCGCAGGTGGCTTTGGCGGCGGCTTCGGCGGCGGCTACGGCGACATGGGCTTCGATTTGGGCAGTATTTTTGAAAGCTTCTTCGGCGGTGGAATGGGCGGCGGTGCAAGAAGCCGCACAGCACCCCAAAAGGGCGAAAACCTGCGCGTAAACCTTACACTTTCCTTTGAAGAAGCTGCCTTCGGCTGCGAAAAGGAAATTTCCATAGCTCGCATTGAGGACTGTTCCGATTGTTCGGGTACAGGCGCTGAGGCAGGCACCACTCCCGAGGTATGCTCACAATGTAACGGCTCAGGCGTTGTCAGAACTCAGCAGCGTACGATGCTCGGTATGGTCTCATCCTCTTCACCCTGCCCCAAATGCGGAGGCATGGGCAAAATAATACATCAGCCCTGTAAAACCTGCAAGGGCAAGGGCAAGGTCAAACGTCAGAAGACCATTACCGTAAAGATTCCGGCCGGTATCGACAACGGCCAGGCGGTTTCAATGCGCGGTCAGGGTCACGCGGGTTTGAACGGCGGTCCTGCCGGAGATCTGCTTGTCTCCATAAGCGTCCGCGCCCACGCGATTTTCGAACGCGACGGCTACAGCGTGCTTTGCGAAATCCCCATAGGCTTTGTTCAGGCGGCTCTCGGAGCAGAGCTTGAAGTCCCGACGCTCGACGGCAAGGTAAAGTACTCGATTCCCGAGGGCACGCAGACCGGAACGGTCTTCCGCCTCAAGGGCAAGGGTATTCCGAATCTGAACGGCCACGGCAGGGGCGACCAGTTTGTTACAGTCGTTGTTGAGACACCGCGAAATCTTACTAAAGAGCAGAAGGAGCTCCTATCTCAGTTCGGAGAAGCTTCAGAAGAAAAGGGTTTCTTTGACAAGCGTAAGAAAAAGAAATGAATATTATTGGGCTGCGGCAAAAGTACCGCAGCCCAATTTTCATGTTTAAACCCTAATAAACTTCATAAACTCATTCTCCCAGCCGGATTCAGAGCTCCAATCAGGTTGTTTGCCCTTAATATAAGCCAGCATCAACGAATGCTCGGTTTTGCTCAATGTCTCAAATAAAGCAGCGCACTCCTCGCCCCAAAAGCAAATATTCAAGACCTCCGCGAAATCTCGCATACTGTGAATTTGTTTTTTTATGAGCAATATTTTATCCGAAACGCTTTCGCAGTCATTTATTTCATCTATAAGTGTTCTGAGCTCTTTGTCATCCATTTTTTCTCCCTCAAAAAAATGCACTGAGGTTATCATCTTCGCGTCTTTAAAAGGTATAAAAATGTTTTCCAGAGTTTCTGATTTGAGGGCAGCCTTTATTCTGCTATACAAACCCCCGACTGCCTCCTTGATATAAGATGCTTTCTCAATTGATATACCAAGCTCTGTGCACATTTTGTCAGCCGCCCGCTCGATTTCGATTGTCGACGCTTCTCCCCATTCTTCAAAGCGCCTTTTCAGCAATTCGCACTCCGTTTTTGTAATTTCCAGCTTAAAAATATCAGCGCCAAGCAGCTTAAGCCCAATCGCGTTTACCGCGACCGGTTCAAACAGATTAATCAACAAGCCTTTGTAATCCTGACAATAGCTTTTTAGCAAAGCTGTTATCTTATCTTTTTCAAAATAACCGCAGGACTCATTTTCAGCAATCAGACGCCGCAGGTATTTGGTTATATAATCTATACCTTGCAGCTTCTCCGAAACAGGAACGCAAAGCTGATAATCAATATCACCCGGTATCTCATGAGCAAAATAGTAGTAATCATATCCCTTGAAAAACTTTTCGATACCCGGAATTACTCCAAGATAAGAGATATTTTCAATATCAATTGCACTCTCCTCAGCTCTTCGAAGCAGCTCCTTTCCGTGTTTCACTTCCAACTCGATTTGTGTGCGTCCCACTTCCAGAAGTCTTCTCAAATCACCCTTCAGCGCGCTCTCAACAGCCACTTTTTCAGCTTTTATGCCCTTATTCATTGTAAAGCATATTGACTTTACCAGCTCCGAAAACATCTCCACTCTGATCGAGCTATCTCCCATTGCATAAAGCTCTGCGCGCTCAGCTGCAAGTTCCATTATATGCAGGTATATTTCCTTTACATATTCATTTGTAATTTTTCCCTCTAAAAACGTCTCATCATAAAAAGTCGCAAGCTCCGTATAGCTCTTTTCGTCCATTTATCCTCCCTATCGCAAGTTAAAAAAGCTCGTCATCATCCGTTTCACAGCTGTATCTTGTTCTCCTACAAAGCTCTTCAAGGGTAGTTCCGCTCAAATACTCCAGAGAGCCCTGACAATATCCGTCGAAGTGCCTCTTCATAAACGAAATGAGCTCCCCGTCAGGAATCCTGTCCATCGATTCGTTCTTAAAATAGTAAAAGCAATCCTGAAGCTCCAGTATCGTCTCTTCATAGTTTTCCTGCGTAATATAAGGGGAATCACAAAACTCAGCGATAAGCCTCTTAAGAATTCCCTTTCCGAATTCAATCCGGCCGGTATTTCTAAGCGCCTCAAAGCGTCTCTCGGTCAAATCCCGTATCTGCTGTTCGGACAGATA
Source organism: uncultured Oscillospiraceae bacterium (assembly GCA_964418735.1). Lineage (GTDB taxonomy): Bacteria > Bacillota > Clostridia > Oscillospirales > Oscillospiraceae > DUPK01. The sequence continues at coordinate 4,557 of CAYQMY010000039.1, forward strand.
CAAACCGTAATTCACCGTAAATTCGTTGCACTCCCGAAGTTCTTCCATTGTCTGCGTCTTTTGCATATAAAACGGCCCAAGCAAATTAATATCATCCATCTCTTCCACCTCCGCCTGAAATCATATTCCCAAACGCCACATAATACAAGACTTGACTTTTATTCCGATTTGTGGTAATATAATATTGTAAAAAAGCAAAAAGTCGTCGGATAATCCGGCGACTTTTTGCTTTTCTATAAAATAATACTAATCTCAGCCTTTATACTTCTGTACAATAGGTATTTCAAGCCTCAGCCCGTCGGGCGTGTAGACTATGTATCTCTGAAAACTAAAAAAGAAGATGATAAACAGCACAACAAGCGCCGCAAGCAGTATTCCAAGAACCTGCAGCGTGGTTTTTATCGGCCTTCGCTTTTTATAGATTTTTCTCTTTTCGCTTCCCACGGCGGTTCCCTTCCGTCCTTTATTTGTTTTCAAGGCTCATTATCTTATCGACTCGCCTTGCGTGGCGGCCACCCTCAAACTCCGTGCCGAGGAAGGTGTCAACCAGCATCAGCGCAAGTCCTCCGCCCACGACGCGAGCCCCGAAGGACAGGATGTTTGCGTTGTTGTGGCGCCTCGCCATGTCGGCCGAAAAGCAGTCAGAGCAAGTCGCGCAGCGAACGCCATGTATTTTGTTCGCCGCCATGCCGATGCCTATGCCCGTCCCGCAAATCAAAATCCCCTTCTCACACTCGCCCGAAACCACCGCGCGTCCGACAGCCTCTCCAAAATCGGGATAGTCGCAGCTGTCCGCCGAGTAGGTGCCATAGTCCTTATATTGAAGGCCAAGCTCCTCAAGATGCTTCATTACCTCCTGCTTGAGCTCAAAGCCCGCATGATCTGATCCGATTGCAATCATCGTTATCCCCCTATAGTTTTATGAATTCGGGTTTTCTGTCCTTAAAAACCGTAATGTACTTAAAGCCGGCCTCGCGCAAAAGCTCGTAGCCGTCCTGAATATTCGCTCCGACATCAGCCGTTCTGTGGCTGTCACTGCCCACAGTAATTATCTCTCCGCCCATTTCGCGGTAAAGCTTCAATATGCTCTTCTCTGGAAATGCTGTGTCCGTACCATCCCGAAGTCCCGAGGTGTTGAGCTCAATGCCCTTACCGCTCTCGCTAACAAGCCTGAAAAGCTCCCCAAGCCTGTCCTCATAGCCCACAAGGCCGATATCGAAGCCTTTTCGCTTCATATAGCGCTTGGTGTAGCCGATATGCCCCAAAACATCAAAGCAGCCGAGCCTTACAAGCTCAAAATGCTCCTCGATATACTTCTCTATAAGCTCCTTGCAGTGCTGAGGACTTTTGTAGTCGATGCAAAAGAAGTCAGGCATGTCCTTTACATTGTGCATAGAGCCTATTATAAAGTCAAGGCTCTCTGTCTGCGCAATCCTAACAGAATCCCCGGGATTGTGGCTGGCTTCCCCAAGCTCTATCCCCAGACGAAGATCAATTTTGTCCTGCAGGCGCTCCCTCGCCTCGGCGTACTGCCTAAGCATCTCCTCCCAGTTTCCGAAGCAGTCGTGCTTTCTTTTTCCCGTCTCATAGTCATCTAAATCAACATGGTCGGTAATGCACATTATTGAAATACCCTTTCGAAAGGCAGCAAAAGCCATGTCGTACATGCTTGCCGTCCCGTCTACCGAGCATTTGCTGTGCGTGTGAAAATCTGTAAGAATCATTTTAAGTCAACTCTCTTATTAATACTCGCTTTTAAAACGGCCACGAGGGCAGCCACTGCAGGAAGTTCGTAGTGTACCACCTAGGCGCGGAAACCCCAGTAAGCACCGGATAAAAAGCAATAAACAAAACTACCGCAGCCGCCGTGTAAGCGGCGATAGCCAACTTGTAACGCCCCTTGTTTCGTTCGTACATGAAGTTAAAAGCACAGCAGATAGCAAGCACGAGAAACAGCGTCGAGGGAAAATAGTGATAAATGAACACTATGCGCGAAATCAGTACCCACGGAACAAGCTGTGCCGCCAAACCGATAATTATAAACAGGGCCTTATCGTCACGGGTTTTAACAAAGCGTATTACAACGAATACGAAAGCGACTAGGCCGCCCCACCAGACAATCGGGTTGCCGAACGCGCCGAAAGCGGATTTTTGGTTGTTCGGCAAATATTCAAGATAATATAAAATCGGCCTTATATCAAAAATCCATGAGTACCAGGGAGAGGAATAGGGGTGCGTTGCGACAAGCTCGCTGTGATAGGAAAACATAAATCTCTGGTTTTCCATGATTATATCATAAAATCTGCTATTGCACAGCATCCCACCACTTACAGTCATATCACTAGCCGTTCCGTAAGGGATATAGGAGAGTACATATATTAATACCGGGATTATTATAAACGACAAAAGGGAAAGCAAAATGGTTTTTAGCTCATAAGAAGCGAATTCTCTGCTCTGCCCGTTTTTAACATAATAGCTTCCGACGAGAATCTGTCTAAGCAGCCATAGCACCGCAAGACCTACAGCGCCATAAATCACAATCCACTTTGAAGCGGCGCCTATGCCAAACATCAGGCCTGACATAAAAAGCGGCAGTGCCGTCTTTTTAAACGGCGCTCTGTAGTCCTCAGCAATATATCTATACATGAAAAAGAACATGGCCAGAATAAAAAACACGCCATAGGTATCTATTGTCGCTATTCTAGTCTGAACAAAATGCATGAAGTCAAACGCGAAAAGTATTGTTCCGCTCGCGGCGATAAGCGTCTTACCGAACATATTTTTGATAAAAACGTATATAAAGGGAAGCATCAGAACGCCGAACAGCGCTCCCATAAAGCGCCAACCAAAGGGCGTGAGCCCGAAAAGCTTTATTCCAATACCGATAATAAGCTTTCCGAGCGGCGGGTGCGACACCTCATAAGGATATACATTTTCCAGATGCTCATAGGCGGTGCGCGCATGATAAATCTCGTCGAAGTAGGCGCTGTTCATGTAAGTAGGTGACTCAGGCACCTTGTCTTGCTCATCAAATAGAGCCGAAACCTTCTCGCCGAAGCTTATCTCGCCGACAGGTATAAGCTTGTTTTCCGCGTCATATAGGGCAAGCTCCCCCATCTCCATGGGGGTAGTAGACGACCATATCTGAATATACTTCATTTTCTTGCTGCCCTCAATCGGAGCGTACAACCAATTAAAAAGCTTATCGTAGCTTTGGGGCATTACAGTTGCATCTGACCACGATGTGCCGTCTTCTGACCATCGAATCGAGTAGTCACCGGTGTAAAGTCCGGTATAATACATGACCCTTCCAACTTCTCTAGTTTGGTCAAGTGTAAGTGTAAATGTATATTCCTTGCCATCGTATTTATAAAAGGTTTGCGGGGCTTTCCTGTCCCCTAAACCCCAAAACGCTACGAAACCATAGAGAATGGTTATCAAAAGCAGCACAACCGTGTCCTTCACGGTCATCGGAAAGATTTTTCGGGACAGTGAAAGCCCTTTCTTTCTTCTTTCTGGCACGCTTACGGCTTCCTCCACCGCTGGGATCTCAGTCGCCTCAGCTTCGTCCTTTATATGCGCGACAGCAGCTAAGGTTTTTTCCTTTTTGTCGTATAGATAGTTTATAAAAAAAAGCACTATCGCCACTAAGGCGGCAATTGGAAATATCAGCGTTGGGGTTATATATTCTAACATCTGTCCGCTCCTCCCGAGGTTGCAGGGAAAAATCTCCTAAGATAAACCGCTTTTTTTGATAACCGCTTAATATTCATTTACTATATTACCACAAAACCGTTTTTATCATCAATCTTTATTTAATCAACTCATACTCCGCGAATAAATAATTATTTATTTTTTTCTCAACAACTTGTCAAAAATCTCGATAAACATAGTGTATTTAATTGTCTCTTAGGAGAAAAACAGTTTTCCCGTTGTCAGCTTTACCATTTTAAAGGAGAAATGCAAAAATGAAGGAAATGAAATGGTTCGAGAAAAAATGGTTTGTTAACCTGAAAATCAGAACGCGTCT
>CAYQMY010000039.1:8686-10201 GCA_964418735.1 uncultured Oscillospiraceae bacterium
AATAACTTCCACAAGCTTGTCGCGTCCATCGTCCTCGCGATTGACCGAGTTACGACAGGCGCAAATCTCGTTTCTGATTCAAGCTACGCTCTTTCTCAGGGGGCAACACAGCAGGCCAGCGCCGTTCAGGAGCTCACCGCCTCTCTCGAGCAGATTTCCACTCAAATTCAGCTCAACGCCAAGAACGCCAAGCAGGCTAACGAGCTTTCACAGAAGGCCAAAATCAACGCCTCCGCAGGAAACACACAAATGCAGGACATGCTTAAGGCCATGGACGAAATCAACGTTTCCTCAAGCAATATCAACAAGATTATTAAGGTTATCGATGACATAGCGTTCCAGACAAATATTCTTGCGCTGAATGCTGCCGTTGAGGCGGCCAGAGCCGGACAGCACGGCAAGGGCTTTGCGGTCGTGGCTGAAGAGGTCAGAAACCTTGCGGCAAAATCGGCAAAAGCAGCAAAAGAGACCACTGATATGATTGAAAACTCCATTAAAAAGGTAGATGCGGGAACAAAAATCGCTAACGAGACCGCCAATGCTCTGAATGAAATTGTCTCCCAGGTAGACAGCGCCGCGGATCTTATCGATTCCATTGCAGTTGCTTCGGTGGAGCAGGCTCAGGGCATAGAGCAGATTAATCTCGGCATCTCTCAAGTATCTCAGGTCGTACAGACAAACGCCGCTACGGCCGAGGAAAGCGCCGCCGCGAGCCAGGAGCTATCAAGTCAGGCTGCCCGACTTAAGGAAAACGCATCGATTTTCAAGCTCAGAGCAAGAAAAACCGTTTCGGCCTCGGATACCAAGAGCTCGAATAAGCCGGTAATACAAGCTCCCTCTCCCGCCCCCCTCGGCACACCAGCCCCCGCACCCGTCCGTATAGCCGCCCCAGCAAAGCCCGCCCCCGTGGCAAGGCCTTCAGTACCGGTTATTTCGCTCGGCGAAAACGATTTCGGAAAATATTAAAGATATTTCAAAACTTAAGGCCTCCTTTGCGGGAGGCCTTAATTAATGAAAAAAATAATAATAATTTTGATTATTTTTATTAAACTTTTTGATAAATAATTCGATAAATAATTATGCTAGCTGTCCGCTTTATATATAGATAGCTAAAGGTTTGCTGTCACAAGTATTTGCCGGGCAAAGGGTCAAGTTGAATTTACAAAGGAAGTAGAATGTATGAATGGCTTAAAATGGTTTGAAAAGAAGTGGTTTGTAAACCTTAAAATTACAAAGCGTTTAGTTATCAGCTTCTTGTTTCTCGGCATAGTCTCCGCCGCGATAGGTGTATCCGCAATACTGTTCGTGTTGTCCTCCGGTATCCCTAACTCCTTGCTTTTTGTCATAATAATCGGCGCCGCCTCGGCGCTTTCGATACTGCTTGCAATAATTCTGGGAAACATAAACGGATTTTTGATATCGGATCCAACGTGTAAAAATGACCGGATAATTGAAAGGTATGCTGTCGGAAACTTCAACACAAGAGATTTGGTCAGAGAAAGAGACCTTCTCACC
>CAYQMY010000039.1:10301-12365 GCA_964418735.1 uncultured Oscillospiraceae bacterium
GTCTCCGATTCTAGCTTTGCGCTTTCTCAGGGCGCGACGCAGCAGGCAAGCGCCATCCAGGAGCTCACCGCCTCGCTCGAACAGATATCTTCTCAGACGCATCTCAACGCCGAGAACGCCGAGCAGGCCAACGACCTTACAAAAAGCGTTAAAACTCACGCTTCAGAGGGAAATGATCAGATGAAGGACATGCTGAAAGCCATGGACGACATCAGCGCTTCCTCCAGCAACATCAATAAGATAATAAAGGTTATCGATGATATAGCGTTCCAGACAAACATCCTCGCACTTAACGCCGCCGTTGAAGCAGCCAGGGCGGGCCAGCACGGCAAGGGCTTTGCAGTTGTTGCCGAAGAGGTCAGAAACCTCGCCGCAAAATCGGCCAATGCCGCAAAAGAGACAACGGAAATGATTGAAAACTCCATAAGGAAGGTTGATGCAGGCACAAGAATTGCAAACAAAACCGCCAAGGCTCTTGAAGAAATCGTCTCTCAGGTAGAGCGCGCTGCCGATCTCATCAACTCAATTACTGTCGCTTCAATCGAACAGGCACAGGGCATAGAGCAGATAAACCTCGGAATTGCTCAGGTCTCCATGGTTACCCAGACGAACGCCGCCACGGCCGAAGAAAGCGCCGCCGCGAGCGAGGAGCTCTCAAGCCAGGCCGCTCGTCTCAAGGAACAGGCCGGCATCTTCAAGCTTAAGGTCTAAACCAGCTTATCCGATTAATGCGGTTATCAAGGCCGCTCCTCCCTTTTCACGCGTTTTAATGTACGGGCTCTCAAATACATATATCTTTAAAGCCTCCCGGTAGGGAGGCTTTAATTGTAGCTAAGAAAGCGCTGCCTTTAATGCAAACTGTTCAAATCTATCTAGCTATTTTCTGTAGTATTAAATAAATCGGAATTTTATGTACGAAAATAACGGAAAATTTTGTAACGCTATGCTCCTTTTTGGCAAATACAACTCTATATTTTTGTCTATTTTCTTAGCTTGTCCAACCTAAATAATTGTATAAAAAGTCCGATAAAAATATTAAAGTGTTCTTTATGTTAATGTTTTACGCGAGCACAGCATTTTTACGCCCGCTTTTACTATCTTAAATTTACAATTAACATTATATAAGAGGAGCTAGAATATGAACGGTTTAAAATGGTTCGAAAAGCAATGGTTTGTCAATCTCAAAACGAGATCGCGTCTTACACTGTGTAATATCTTTATGATGGTTATACCTCTGGCACTTTCCGTGGCAGCAATAATTTATGTTTTTTCAGCTGGACTGCCGAATGCAATTTTGCTGTCCATCATCATAGGTGCCGCCTTCGTGCTTGAGATTCTTTTGGCTCTCCTGCTTGGAGGTATAAACGCATTTCTGGTAACCGACCCGATGTGGAAAAACGAGAATGTAATCAAGTATTACTCAGTGGGAAACCTTGACACAAGCAAGCTTATCCGCGAAAGAGACTGGCAGACAGTTAAGTTCAAGGACGAAATAGGAGTGTTCTCCGGCAGGCTCAAGGATCTGATGCAGTATATGAAGGGCCTTAACACTACAATAAAGCAGGTTTCCGAAGGCGATCTCACCACTAATGTGCCCGTTGTCTCCCCAGAAGACCAGATTGGAAACGCGCTTCATACTCTCGTCAATAACTTCCACGATCTTGTCGCGTCAATGGTTTCTGCTATAGATCAGGTAACCACCGGCGCAGGCCTCGTCTCCGACTCAAGCTTTGCGCTTTCTCAGGGCGCTACACAGCAGGCCAGCGCCATTCAGGAGCTCACAGCCTCGCTCGAACAGATTTCCTCGCAGACACATCTTAACGCAGAAAATGCCGAGCAGGCCAACGACCTTACTAAAAACGTTAAGGCTCAGGCGACTGAAGGAAATGATCAGATGAAGGATATGCTCAGGGCTATGGACGACATCAGCGTTTCCTCCAGCAATATAAATAAGATCATCAAGGTAATTGACGATATAGCTTTCCAGACAAACATTCTTGCCCTTAACGCAGCCGTTGAGGCCGCAAGAGCCGGTCAGCACGGCAAGGGCTTTGCGGTCGTCGC
>CAYQMY010000040.1:0-12269 GCA_964418735.1 uncultured Oscillospiraceae bacterium
GCGGCGGCGCGGCAGGACACAGCGCGGCAATAGCAGCAGCGAGAGCAGGAGCAAAAAACATAATTCTAATGGAGCGTTACGGCTATATGGGCGGTGACGTTACGGGCGGCTATGTCATCATGGTGCCCGACCTTTCATGGTTTAACAAGTCCTTTGTGCGCGGGCTTCAGGAGGAGTGGTTTACCCGCCTTGAAAAAATTCCGGGTGCCGTACGCGGTCCCAGCAACAAGCAGATCGGCAGTGAGGACCCTATATTAATCGACGCTTGGAGAGCCATTCACGATTGCGTGAGCAGAAACGCCCCATATCGCCTTGTCCGCGCCGTTTACTTTGAGCCAAACCAGCTCAAGATCGAAATGGATAAGATGCTGCTTGAGCATAAGGATTCCATCCGCGTGCTCTGCCACAGCTGGGGCACCAAGCCCATCATGGAGGGCAGCGAGGTCAAGGGGGTTATTTTTGAAAGCAAGGAGGGCCGCAAGGCCGTTATGGCAAAGGTTGTTATAGACGCCACCGGCGACGGCGATCTTTTCAGCCAGACCGGCACGCCCTTTGCAAGCCTTGCCGACGGCGGCACTAGATCGAGCACAACCGCGCTGGTATGGCGCATAGGCGGCATAAACTGGGACATGTTTGAGGAATGGAAACGCAGCCGTCCCAAGGAAGCAGCTCAGCTTCGCGCCCAGCTTTCCAAAATCGCGGGCTTCAACAGCATGCCCCTTGCAACAAACCAGAACGATATGTGCTGGGTCAACAATTGGCACCCCAATAGAGATTGCACTATAATAAAAGATCAGACAGAGACGGAAATGAACACCCGCGACACAATGCGTGACGTTCTCGAATATCTAAAGGAAGCTATACCCACAGCGTTTCGAGGCGCTTATCTGTATGATATTGCCCCTCAGCTCGGAACCAGGTGTAGCCGCCGCCTAAAGGGCGAATACATAATGACCGCCAACGATTGGGCATTCGCAAGCCATTTTGACGATGTCATCGCCTGGCATTCGACAATCTGCCAGATCAACGACTGCGGCCCGGTCGAAATTCCCTATAGAGCTATCATGCCGCAGAATGTGGAGAATCTGCTCTGCCCCGGACGGCACCTCTCCGCGGACGATGTCGCCATCGATTGGCTCAACCTCATTCCGCAGTGTGTCGGAACTGGTCAGGCCGCCGGAATTGCCGCTGCCGTTGCTGTCGCGGACAACACCTCCGTACGCAAGGTCGACATCAAGAAGGTTCAGGATATTCTTATCGATCAGGATGTCCCGCTGCCCAGAAACGAGAGGGTAGACCCCTCCTATATGCAGTGCGTCGAGGAGCACGAATACGGCCTCTACACCGAGCTCGCCAAAAAGGCCCGTGCCGAAGGTCTTAAGGAATTCCGTCAGTGGTGATTTAAGGAAGCACCTTAGTAATAAACGATATATCTTAAAAAGCAAAGATACCGAAGGCTTGTGTTCCTTCGGTATCTTCTTTTTTGGGTTTTATCAGCCGAGTGAATTCGCCATAATGCCCTTATACTGCTCCTGCGTCAGGTCGCAGTGGTAAAACAGCTTGTAGTATCTCTGAATCTCGGTGTAGAGGTCGTAGCTTGCCTCCTTGGGATATAGGATTTTTGCAAGCCAGAGCATGCCCATATACCTCTGAACCGAGGGTGGGAAGCCCATCCAGTTGTGCATTCCGTAGGGCACCTCGTAATACTTGCCGCTTGATATTGCCTTCAGCTTCTGCCACGAGGGGTCCTTCGCGACTGTTTTGTATATGCTGTCCGGCGCAAAGATTATGACCTCCGGATTCCACTTGAGTATCTGCTCAATATCGACCTCGTTGCCCGTGCCTTTCGACGAGGGCGAGGCTATCACGGCCTTATTGTCCGCGATAAGGTCAATAGCCTCAGAATGATAGGATTTCTGAGCTATGACGTTTATTCCCTTGTCTCCGAGACAATAGAGAATGCCGACCTTTTGGGCCGAGCTTGCTATGTCCGTGGTCTTTTTATAAATCTCGTCACAGTAATCGCCGAGAACCTTGGCCTCGCTCTTAAGGTTCAGAAGCTCGCCAAGCAGCTTGTAGGTTTCGCCCATTTTGCCAATAGAGGCTGAAATATGCACAAAGGGTATTCCCGTCTGCTTTGAAAGCGCGTCCATATCCGCTGCAAGGTTCGAGGTCGTCTCTCCGACATCGATTACTATCTGCGGCGCGGCACTAAGCAGCTGCTCAAGGTTAATCTGTCCCTTACCGCCGTAAAGCTGACCCAGAACCGGCAGCTTAAGATACTTCTCGCTTAGAAACTGCGGTGCGGACTCCGCGAAAGACGTTGCAACGCCAACAAGCATGTCGGGTGCAAGCGCAAAGACCACGGTCTGTGCCGAGGGCCCCGTCACCGCTATGCGCTTGATTTCCGCCGGCACCTCAAGCTCGCGTCCGGTGGAATCCTTAAACTTGACCGTTTTGCCCGGAGTAGCCGTCGCCTGCGCTCCAGACGTTGCGGTTGGTGCCGCAGTAGGAGCGGGCTTCGCGGCGCAGGCCGCGAGGCTTAGCACGATTACAAGCGCCAAGAATAAAGACAGTAGTTTTCTTCTCATTTTCATCAATTCCTCCCATTTTTCGGTATGCAAATTCTTATTTTATCATCGTCAAGGCTTCGCACATCCACCTCAACGCCATAAAGCTCCCTCATAAGCTCAGCCGTCAGTATCTCCGTCGGCGCACCCTCGGCAATAAGCCTGCCGTCTTTCAGGGCCAGCACCCTGTCCGAATACATAAAGGCGTTTTCCGGATCATGTGTCGATTGAATGACAGTATAGCCTTTACCGGCAAGCTCTCTGATCTTGGCAAGCACTCTGATGCGGTTTCCGAAATCAAGGCTCGCCGTCGGCTCGTCCAATATCAAAATCCGAGCCTCCTGGGCTAGCGCCCTCGCCATCAGCACAAGCTGCTGCTCTCCGCCGCTCAGATGGTTGTAGCTTCTCTCCGAGAGCCCCTCAATGCCCATCTGCTCAAGAGCGTTGTGCGTTCTGATTTTCTCTTCATCCCCCGGAGACGCCATGGCCGAAACCCTGTGCGCGGTACCCATAAGCACCATGTCAAAGACGCTGTAGTTGAAGGCCGGATAATGCAGCTGCGGTATATACGCGGTTTTCTTTGCGAGTTTTCGCAGAGGAAGGTTTTTTACATCCTGTCCGTCCGCAAGAATTTTGCCTGAATAGCCATCCAAAAGCCCGAGCATGCATTTAAAAAGCGTCGATTTGCCCGCGCCGTTGCAGCCGAGCACCGACAGCAGCTCGCCCTCACAGGCGGTAAACGAAATCCCTTTTAAAACCTCGTGCCGTCCATAGGCGAACTTGAGGTTTTCCACCGTAAGACTCATGTTCGTCCCCCTCTCCGAAGAATTAGGTAAATAAAGAAGGGCGCACCGATAAAGGCCGTTAGAATACCTATTGGAATTTCCGTCGCAAGGAGATTTCGAGATATATTGTCAACCAGCAGCAGAAAAAAAGCGCCGCCAAGCATAGATGCCGGCATCAGAAACCTATAGTCGTTGCCTACAAGTCTGCGGCAAATATGGGGTATTACAAGACCTACCCAGCCTATCATTCCGCTGACGGAAACGCTCGCCGCTGTAAGCAGCGTGGCGCATAGCGCCGCGGCTATCCGGAGAAGATTTGCGTTTACGCCCATTGTTCGTGCCTCATCATCCCCGAGAGAAAGGATATTTATCCGCCATCTTAGCGCAAAAAGCGGTATTAGGCCAATTGCCATAGGTATTACGGCGAATAAAAGCTCATCGCTCTTTGCTCCCGAAAGACTGCCCATCAGCCAGTACGTTATTGCGGGGAGCTGGTTTGAGGGGTCGGCAACAAGCTTTACAAACGAGGTCGAGGCCGAAGCAATCGAGCTTATCATTATGCCCCCAAGTATAAGATTTACTACCTTTTTGCCCGGCGCGCGCTGTCCTATAAGCAGAACCAGCACCACGGAAACTATGCCCGACAGAAAAGCCGAGGCCGTAATAACGCCGCTGGACGCCCCAAGCAGAATAGCCAGAGCCGCTCCGAAGGAAGCTCCGGAGGAGGCTCCCAGCAAATCCGGAGATGCCATGGGATTTTGAAAAACTCCCTGATAAGCCGCGCCCGCCGCCGAAAGGGAGCAGCCCACAAGGCAGGCCAGAAGAATTCGCGGGAGGCGTATATTGAATACCACCACCTCCATTGTTTCCGACCAGAAGGGCTCAATGTATGTTATTCTTGATAGCAAAATACCGAAAAGCTGTTTGGGGCTTACGGCAAACCTGCCGAGACAGAACGAGCAGACCGCTGCAGCCGCAAGCAGAAGCGCAAGCAGCAATATAACCCTTGCGCCCGAAAAGCGTTTTCTCATCCGCATACCCCTCTGCTGTTTCTGGCTTTGCGCCTTAGTTTAATGTTCTCAAGCTCCCTTGAGCACTCATTTTCAATCTCTTCCTCCGAAACCCCGAGCTTATATGCCAGCAGGCCGCGAAGATATTCAACCATCGCAAGCTTATAGACCGTGTACTCCGGATTATAGGTCAGAATATACGCGAGCAGCACTCCCGCGTCGCGGGTGCGGCTGCCCTCGCCGCAGCACTCGAAATCTACGCCAACAAAGCGTTTTTTCTCCGGCTGATATATATAATTTCGAAGATTCATGTCATTAAGGCAAACGCCCTTACCCGCCGCCGAATAGAAATCTCCAAGCCAGCCTGCAAGCAGAGCGCAGACCTCCCTATCGGCTTGACCGAATTCGTTACCCTCCGCTTCCCTGTTTTCAAAATACTCCAGCGCAGTTATTCCGGGGATATATTCAAGCTCGAGCGTATATTCGTCTGTCCTGTCTGCCGCCGACACTTTAAGTCCAGCGGCTTTTAAGCGCCTTAGCATTGAAAGCTCTCTTTCAAGGAAGGCCTGCTCGTCAAATCGTTTGATTACCACAGGCGGCTCTCTGTCCGTCATCAGCAGCACGCGGTTTCTCTTGCTTGAAAGCACTCTGCAGCCATTTTCACCGGTCATAAGCGCCTGCAAATCCTGCGGGGTGTTGATGTTTTTCAGCATGTAAGCGCTGCTGCCTATATAAAACCGTCTTGTCTCAAGCTGGTCGATCAGCAGCATCATCTTGTTCTGTCCGGCATCAAGGCACTTTTTCATAAGAGGAAGACAGGACTTTGAGTAAATTCCGCAAAGCGGATGTATCCGCTCGTCCGATACGCAAATTAGTGCGTCTGTCTCCTCGTCCATATCTGCCGCAAGCCTTCTCGCAAGAGCTCGTCCGAAGAGCGGCAGGTCGCAGGGCACAACCAGAAGCGCATCGGATTTTGCCGCCGTAAGCGCCGAATAAATGCCTCCCATAGGGCCGCGCTCTTTGTAAATATCCGAAACCGCGCCGTTTTCGCCGCCCTCTCCGGCGACCGATACGAGGAGCTCGTCAAAATCCGAGAGCTCGCCCTTTATACAATCAAAAAAGGTTCTTCCGCCAAGCTTCAGCTCAGCCTTATCGCTGCCCATGCGGCTGCTCTTTCCGCCGCGCAGAATTACCGCGCCAATCTTCATGCTTTCCGCCTCCCTCCAGATTAAATTTTTGCAACAAAAAACCGCATGTCCCGAAAAAGGAACACACGGAAAATAAACCAGACAACCGCAAAGGCTGTCAGGCCGCGCATCTCCTTTTCAAACAGGGAAGGCTTCGCGGTTTCCCGCCAAACCCGGGCACTAGAATTGTGCCGGCTGGATGTCATACCCTTAGGTAACCGCTGATTTAATCGCGTCGGATGGATGAGCTGGAGAAATTTTCGTCAGTTCGCCCAAAAAACGCAGTCAATACTTTGTGTATTAACGAGGCTTTTTGGGCGAACTGGCGGAAATTAATCCGCTCAGTCGCCGACATCCGATTAATCAGTGGTTACCTAGGCTCCAGACATCTTCGCTCAGAGAATTCTGTATTTTGTTGTAACGGGTATTATAGCCCGATTTGTATGTACTATTTTATATGCCGCAACGAAAAACGTCAACTTCAATTATGTTGTAATCAGCACCTAAAATAGGTTGTGACAACGCAATTACACCTTATAGGCTGTAACCCCGATAACAAAAAAGACGTTTCCCAAAATATGCAGGTATGTATTATAATTGTAATATGTATTAATATCGGAAAGGTGTGACTTAATGCTCAGGGATCTGACTCTCGAAAAGCCCTCCAGAGCGGTACTTACTTTTTCTTTGCCACTGGTGCTAAGCACCGTTTTGCAGCAGACGTATAATATCGCAAACAGCGTTATCGTAGGGCGCATGGTCGGCTCTGGGGCTTTGGCTTCCGTCGGCGCCGCCTACCCGATTACTCTTTTTTACATAGCCGTGGCAACGGGCGCCTCCATGGGCTCCTCCGTGGTAATATCGCAGCTTTTCGGGGCGAAGAAGGTGCGCGATATGAAAAGCGCCATCTTCACCTCAATTATATCTCTTGTCCTGCTTGGAGTCTTGCTCTCCCTTGCGGGGGCTTTGCTTAGCCGCCCGCTTATGCGCCTGCTCAACGCCTCCCCGAGCATACTTGCGGATTCCTCCGCCTATCTTGCCGTTTATTCCATAGGCGCGCTGCCGATGTTTGTCTACAACACCTCCAACGCCATCTTTGCGGGACTAGGCGATTCCAAGCGTCCGCTTTATTTTCTTTTTATGTCCTCAGTTCTCAACATCTTCCTTTGTATCTTTGCAGTGGGCCGTCTGAATCTCGGAGTCATTGGCGCTGCTTGGGCGACCACGGTATCTCAGCTTTTCGCGGCGCTTTTATCCACCCTCATACTTGTTCGCAAGATACGCGGCATCAAGACCGAGGAGCCTGTAGCGCTTTTTGACACTCGGCTTTTCAAGGAAATTTCCCGTATCGCCGTGCCGAGTATATTTCAGCAGTCCTGTGTCGCGCTCGCGCACACGGTGGTACAGAGTCTTGTAAATACGTTTTCAAACTCCGTCATCGCAGGCTATGAGGCAGCAGCAAAAATACACAACTTCGCATACATGAGCATGAATACCATAGGCACAGCCTTTTCAAGCTATACGGCGCAAAATTTCGGTGCGGGACGTAATGACCGAATCCTCGAGGGCTTCAAGGTTTTTTCACTGTTCTGCCTCGGCCTCGCCGCCTTCGTCACTCTGGTAATGCAGCTCTTTTCGCCTTTTTTGATAAGCCTATTTACAAACGGCTCGTCCGACCGCGAGCTTATTGAGGTAGGAGTAAATTTCCTGCGAATAATATCTCCCGATTACCTTATCATCTGCTTTATAATAACCAGCGGAGGGCTTTTAAGAGGAATCGGCAGAACGCGAGACTTCTTCTATGTCACCTTACTTGATTTTGTCGTGCGTGTTACCATGTGCTTTGTTTTGACGAAGCTGCTACAGAGCTACACAGGGCTCTTCTGGGCCTGGTACTTCGGCTCCGCTTTGGATTTGGCTGTATGCCTTTTCATTTACAAAAAAATACGCACAAGGGGCGAGCTTCGAGATATTCAAACGCAGCCTCTGAGTCGTTAAAAAAAAACTAAAGGGAGCGGCATCAGCCGTTCCCTTTGAATTTCTGTATCAACTATCTTATAAAGTTGGTTCTCAAGGGTGCCTCGCTCTTGGGAAACTCTATGCCAGCCGCTTTGCCGGCCTCTATGCACTTTAAAAGCCAAGCCATGTTATCTGCTAGCTGGCGCATAACCTGAAGGCCCTCAAGGTCCTGCAGCACCTCCTCGGGCTTGTTGCCGTGGACGCTGTTCCAATACTTCGACGAAACCACAGGCATCGAGGAAATGGTATAGTACTTGTTAAGCTGATCGAACGCCGCGCTCGCTCCGCCCCTGCGGCAGCTCACAACCGCCGCCCCCGGCTTGCCCTTGAAGTTGCCTCCTCCGGCATAAAAAACCCTGTCAAGAAAAGCGGAGAACGCGCCTGCCGCTGATGCGTAATGAACGGGAGAGCCTATTACAAGCGCGTCCGCGCTCGTAATTTTCTCTATGCAGTCGTTAACTCCGTCCTTTTCACCGTAGATACATTTGTTGAGCTTATCCTTTTTGCACGCGCCGCAGCCACTGCAGCCCCTCAGCTCACCCTTGTTTACATGCACTATCTCCGTCTCGGCTCCGTTTTTCTCAAGCTGAGCCGCGACCTCCGCAAGCGCCGTATATGTGCAGCCCTTCTCATGGGGACTTCCGTTCAATAGCAAAACTTTCATTCTTTTCATCCCTTTTCTTATTCACATTCTTCTGAAGCGTCTTTGTTTTTGGGCTCTGAAGGCTCAATCGGGCCCGACGGAATGTATGCCGCGGTATCCACCGGCATCTCTTTGTTCTTAAGCCGTTTTTTGCTCCATCGCCCGAGGCTAGAATAAATCACTGCAAAAAGCGGTACTCCAACAAGCAGCCCCGGAAATCCGAATAATCCGCCGAATAACAGAATCGAGAATATTATCCAAAAACCTGATAAGCCCGTCGTGGTTCCGACAATCCTTGGTTCTATTATATTTCCCTCAAACGCCTGCAAAACTATCAGGAACGCTCCAAAAATCAGACCCTGTACTGGATTTTCAAGCAAAATTAAAAAACAGCTTGGTATTCCACCGATATATGGCCCAAAAAACGGTATGAAGTTTGTTGTAGCTATGATAACACTTATAAGCGCTGCGTAAGGAAGGTCAACTATTATCATAAACGTGGCGCAGACGATTCCGATAAAGGTGGCATCTATAAGCTTTCCGACGAAAAACTGTCCGAAGGTTTTGTGAATATGCCCCATGGCTCCTATCAGACTGTCAGTATGCTCTTTGCTCAGCAAGCTGTACGTAACCTTTTTAATTCGGGCGATAAACTCTTCCTTCCTGTACATCACATAACAGGAAATTATGATTCCTATAAAGAAGCTGAATACGGCTTTTATTACGCCGATAACTCCCGATGAGAGGCCAAGGATAATACTCTGCATTCTGGGCAAAAGTCCTGTATTGACCCAGTCGGTAAAATATTTAGTGGCACCTGACAGTATGCTTTCAAGAAGCGTTCCGGCTTCGGCGTTATTGTCAAAAACCCCATTGAGCCACTTGATAGCAACTTTATAATAATCGTCCATATTCAACACAAGCTTTTGAATACTCGCAACTAACTGCGGAAGCACAAGCGTCGTTAATGCGGCAATTATTGAAATAAGCAAAACGACTACTATTAAAATTCCTATGATGCGGGAAAAATGTCTTGCAGTGACTGCATTCTTAGGAAACAATTTTCTACCGAGCTTCAAAAGCAGCGTTTTTTCTAAAAAGTTAAGTATGGGATTTAGTATATACGCTATTGCAACACCTATGATTATAGGATTAAGTATAGACAATGCGGTATTGCCTATATTCTTTACCGCGCTCCACTGCGTAAAAGTCCAGAAGAACAGCAGGCTGCCGGCAATAACGCAGAAAGCCGTTACTCCCCAATATAAGTATTTTCTATCCCATCTGAATTTCACGCTTACACCGCCTCATAAAGTATCTATGCTTAGCTTATCAATATATTACAAATCCGTCAATAGCGGATCAGCATTCTTTGTACATTGCCGGGGCGTCGGCTTTCATGGCGTGCTCAGAGATGGCCAGAACCTCAACCTTCAGAGTTTTCTGTCCAAACCTGATCTCGATTACATCTCCTTGCTTCACTTCGTAGGACGCCTTTACAGGCCTTCCGTTTACGGACACCCGCTCATGGTCGCAGGCCTCGTTTGCAATTGTGCGGCGCTTTATCAGGCGCGAAACCTTTAAATATTTATCGAGTCTCATACTTCTTCCTCTTTTTATGTCTAAACGGCACGGGTTATGCCCCGTGCCGTCATTAACCGACTGAATTTATGCTATGGTATCCTTCAGTGCCTTTCCGGCCTTAAACTGAGGAATCTTGGAGGCGGGAATCTCAATAGTCTCCTTAGTTCTGGGGTTTCTGCCGGTGCGGGCCGGTCTGTTCTTGACTTCAAAAACGCCGAAGCCGACGAGCTGAACCTTGTCGCCCTTTTTCATTGTGTTGGTAATTGTTTCAATAAGAGCATTAATGACTTTTTCGCTGTCCTTCTTAGACATCCCTGCCTTTTCGGCGGTTGCGCTTATAAGTTCTGCTTTATTCATTATGTTATTATCCTCCCAAATTTATATACTAAAAACCTTTACGGCTTAAAGTTCTTTGCTTTTGTGTAGAGCTCCTCCATCTCGAAAAGGGACATTTCGGCAAGGTCTCTGCCCTGCCTTGAAGCTTCCTGCTCCATATATCTAAAACGTCGAATAAACTTCTCGCTGGTCGCGTTGAGCGCGTTCTCAGGGTCAACTTTTGTAAACCTTGCGATATTCACAACGGAAAAAAGCAGGTCACCGAGCTCTTCTTCTATATTGGTGCCTTCAGCGATTGCCTCTTTGAGCTCCTCGGCTTCTTCATATATCTTGTCGAGCGCTCCCGAAACATCTTCCCAGTCGAAGCCCACCTTTGCAGCCTTGGACTGTATCTTTTCGGCACGCCATAACGCCGGCAGACTTGTCGCAACCGAGTCCATCGCAGAGGCAGTTGTCTGCTGGCTTTTCTCGCGGCGCTTAAGCTCGTCCCAGTTTACCATGACCTCTTCGGAGTTTTCGACTTCAACGTTTCCGAAAACATGGGGGTGACGGTAGATGAGCTTTTTGCATACGGCGTCCGCGACATCGTCAAGCTTAAACGAGCCCTGCTCTTCCTCAAGCCTTGAATGAAAGACAATCTGAGTCAAAACGTCACCAAGCTCTTCCCGAAGATGCTCCGGATTTTTCTCGTCTATTGCCTCGACCGCCTCATACGCCTCTTCGAGAAAATTCCTGCGAATGCTTTCGTGAGTCTGTTCCCTGTCCCAAGGGCAGCCATTCTCAGAACGAAGCACAGCTATTATTCTTTCCAAGTCATATACAGTATAGTAATTTTTACATTCAAAATCTACCATATTTTTTTTCCCTCTGCAAGATATTTATATGTTTTTGCAGGTTTTTTTAATATTTTTATCTGATTTTAAGGATTTTAGCAATCTTTTTGCCACCCGGCATGAGCTCCATGTCCTCTTTTGTAAGCGTTTTCGTCAAGGCGATTGCAATAAAGTAGACTATAACAGCAAGCAATACGGCACCGACCATGGCTGCTGCAGTTGCTAGCCACACTCTTTCCGAGCCAAAAATTCCGGTCGTGAGCTTTGAAAGCAGAATATAGCTGATAGAGGCTGAGGCACCCATAATAACCGAGCAGAAAACGGGCTTTAAGAATATCTTGGTGTTGCTCGGCGCCCTCTTTACAACTGATTTTATAAGCACCAAGTTTAATGTCGAAATCAGAACATCACAGGCGAGAGTGCTTACAGCAGCACCGAATATGCCAATACTTGGGTTGCCTACCATAGTCAGGTTAATGACTATCTTAACAATACCGCCGATCACTATGGTTATTATCGGTAAGCGTTCATGCCCGTAAGCCTGGAGAACGGCTGTGGTAATCAGCATAAGGCATGCAAAGTAGGAAGATATGCCGAGTACCATTAGCAGTCCAACGCCCTCGGGAGCGCTTCCAGGATATAAAACCTGCATAATGGGCTTTGCAAGTACGCTGAGCCCAACGGCTGCAGGAAGCCCAAGCAGGGTTGTGATCTTCATCGAGCTTTGCATAGCTTCAGCTGCTTCCCTGTCCTTACGTTGTGTTGCGAAGGCAGAGATCGCCGGAATAATGCTTATTGTGAGCGGCACAACAAAGGCCGATGGCAGGTTGAATAGAGTCTGTACCTTTCCGAATACTCCGAACAGGATTAATGCATCATCATAGCTGAAGTTAGCCTTATCCTGAAGGAGGTTCATTATCAGCCTCCCGTCAATGTAATTAATAATGCTGAGAACCGAGGAACCCAGCGCTACCGGCACAGCTATTTTTATAAGCATTTTGAATACCCTGCCGTAGCTGTCCGGACGGTCAGTTTCGGCCTTCGTCTGAGTTCTTGCCCTCCTCATATTCTTTATGTAGATAGCACTATACAAGCTTGCAAGAACAGAGCCAATGGTAACGCCTGCAATCGCGCCGGCGGAAGCAGCGGGCAGTCCCTTTTTGAGGAAAAGAACTGAGAGCAGGATGCCGAAGACCACCTTGCACAGCACTTCAATTATCTGAGAAACCGACGTAAGCTTCATATCTGAGTGGCCCTGGGTATAGCCCCTGTAGGCCGACATCAGGCATACGAAGAATATCG
>CAYQMY010000041.1:0-12204 GCA_964418735.1 uncultured Oscillospiraceae bacterium
CTAACGCACACCGTCGAAGACATCGGCGGCGTTCAGACAAGGAACGATTAGGACTGAGGGACAAAAAGAGAATTGTTTTTAAGTAACGAGAATACCACACGAACCAGCTTTTTGCCGGTATGACTCATGGCGATATATTGATGCTTGCCCTCTGCCTTCTTCTTGGCCATGTAAGCCTTGAAGGTTGAGTCGCGCATTGCGACAAGTCGGGCGGCGTTTAAGAAAGCCCAGCGGAGGTAAGCGGAACCGCGTTTGACCATGGGAGTCGCGCTGGCAGAGAATTTGCCGGATTGATATGTAGATGGTTCCAGACCGGCAAAAGCAAGTAGCTTGGCCGGTGAGGCAAACCGAGATATGTCCCCGATCTCTGCGAGAATTATAGCACCGAGAGTGTAGGATATTCCTGGTACTGAAAGGATGGGCGAACCAATCTCCTGCATAACCTCTTTGATCCGTGTATCGATGGCGTCAACCTGAGTCTGAAGAAAGCGGATGGTTTGGATCGTCTGTATCAGCTCGAAGCTGAGGGCGGGAGAGCAGGAGCCGATAGAAGCCTTGGCAAGCTCCCGGATCTGTATAGCCTTATCTCTGCCGTATTTGCCGTGTGAAGCAACAGCAAGAAGATTTGTAAGGTGCTTAAGATGACAGACCGCGATGGCTGGAGCTGACGGGAACTCATCGAGGAGGGCAAGGCAGGAATCCTGGTGGATGGACCATACTGCTTTCCGTAGTTCGGGAAATACGATGGTAAGCTGCCTGTTATATGAGGTTTTTAGTTTCGATCGCATAGACAGCAGGCGAAATCTGTGCCGGGTCAGTGCTTTTAGCTCTGAGATATGGTATGCTGCAGGAGAATAGGGCTTGGTGTCATCCGAGAACAGCATGACAGCCAGG
Source organism: uncultured Oscillospiraceae bacterium (assembly GCA_964418735.1). Lineage (GTDB taxonomy): Bacteria > Bacillota > Clostridia > Oscillospirales > Oscillospiraceae > DUPK01. The sequence continues at coordinate 895 of CAYQMY010000041.1, forward strand.
AATCTTGCATCAGACTTGTCGGTCTTGGTTTTTCTCAGTGTCTGGGCCTTTCGGAACAGATTAACATGGAGCGGATTGAAGGTAGTGACTTCGAACCCGTGCCCAAAGAGGAAGTTTGTGAGATTCGTGCTGAAATGCCCGGTTGATTCCAGTCCTATTTTTGCGTCCAAAGGGCCGGAGACGGGTTTGCAGGAAAAGATGTTTTTCAGCAGAGTTTCAAAACCGCTTTTGTCATTGGCAAAGGTGAAGTTCTCAAAGAGGACGGCGCCGTCGCCGTCGAGGATGCAGCAATCGTGTTTCTGGGATGCCACATCGATACCAACATAGATCATTGAGTCATCTCCCAAGTATAGAATGCGCGCTGTGTCCACGCACTTCATGCTGAATGTAGCCTTGTCCGATATTAAGCGTCGATGCGCTATCCAACCAATTAACAATTAAGCATAAAGCTGGGGTTGTAGCCTCATGGGTAAAACCAGTCGGGCGTGCCCTCTGTAGGTGTTAAAAACAATCCACAGCGCAGACAACAGTTTATCCCATATGTGGGAGAGAGGTAATGGGCACTTTCATGGTGTTCATTATACAAGGGTGTAACTTATGTATGCAAACGGTTTAGAAAAATGCACCTGTCCAAAAGAAAAATGCAAACTGCATGGGAAATGTGAAGAATGTATTGCAAAGCATAAAGCAAGAAACGAATTGCCAAGATGCAAGCGTGAGAAGAAGGTCTTTTTTCATTGCTTGACGGGCAAATAACCCTTTTTGATAACTAACATCCCATCACTAATAGTTTTCAAACAAAAACACCACACCCAAACAGTGTGGTATTTTTGTTTGAAAAAAGCGGACTATTATGTACGTCTGAGTTTTATGTTGCTATTTAAAAAGACCGATTGAATCAAACAGCTTTTTTGCTGCTTCTGGGTCTGCCTTTTTAGGGTCGAGAGGAATTGTGAACAGCGCGTGAGCCTTATCAAAGCCGCTGGCAAAGGAAATTTCGCCGTTTTCGCTGAAGCTGAAAATCTCCGGGCCCGGTACTCCGCCGCCCTCATAAGCGGCAAGATAAACGGTGTGGTCCGCGAAAATTTCAAGATCCTCGCAGCTGAAAATGAAATAGTTTACTCCCTCATGAACGAAGGATGAGTAACCCCCTCGGAGTGTCCATGCGTTGACCTGTCGTGGATTATAGCCTGATACCAGAGGCGAGAACGTTATTTCGGTCTGCCCAGCCTGCGTTATTTTGCGTCCGTCCGTATACGCAACCGAGGCGACAATATAGCTTTTGTCCGACTCTGCCTCTGAGTCGTATTCAACGAGTCCCTTGCCGCTGACGATTCCGTGAAGCGTTATTGTATAATCTCCGGTTTTTACGGACTTGTCGATACTTATGGCGTCCTTCGAATCGAATGCCCCCGCGAGCGTGCTGTAGCCTGATTTTGTCGCTACTTCTTTTGGTGTTAAAAGCGTGGTAAGAGCAAAAGCCGTAGCTGTCAGTACCAACACAATTGCCGCAACCATGGCTGAAACCTTCATGATTTTATGAGTTTTCATTCCTTCATACTCCTTTTGATGTTTGCACTGCGCGGCATGGCGCATTCGCTCAACAGTGTCCCGCTCAAATCCATCGCTGAATTTTACACTATCGACGGCGTTTTTGTATTCGTTAATATCCATGCTCATTCCTCCTTTTCCAGAATTGGCTTTAGAAGCGCTCTGGCGCGCGACAGGCGTGTGCCGACCGTCGCCGCAGGCAGTGCGAGAATTTTAGCAATTTCCTTGATTGAATATCCCTCGTAATAGTAAAGATGTATTGCTGTACTGTATTTTGCCGGCAAAGACTTTACAGCGAAAAGGATCTGGTTTTTTTCGTCCTGCGGCAAGGCAATCCTCTCGTCGAGCGGGACGTTCTTTCTGACTGATGATCTGAGCATATCGCACGAAAGATTTATCGTCGTGCGGATAAGCCAGGCCTTTTCATGGTTTTCATCTTTGAACCTAGGCGCTTTGTCAATCAGCTTTAGGAAAACCTCCTGCACCGCATCTTCAGCATCTGCAGTCGATTTAAGCCGAACAAACGCAATGCGTAGCAGGAGTCCGCTGTATTTACTTACAACGCTTTTTATGTATTCATCGGTACCTAATAAATACATTCATTCAACTCCTTCCATAAGCAACACGATTGAAACCCTCTGTTTTTTCATTTAACAAAAAAACATAACATATTATATCATCTTCAATAAAAAACTTCGATTACTAAGCAAGAACCCAGACTGGAAAGTCTGGGTTCTTGTAATTGCCGCAAATAGCCTTATCTATTTTTTGCTCTTAAAGCTAAGAAATTTAATACTAGCGTAATGCCCATCATAATGATTACCCCCGCGATGGTGCTCCCTATCGTATCCTCAATACCGGCGTAATCGTGGGCAAATACTCTCTTTTGTATCTCAAAGAATTGCCATACAGCGGATATGGAGCAGCTTAGAAAGCTCCCGAATATTAGCATAGAGCTTTTTTGAGGCTTAATAATAGCAATTACCGCTAGCGCCCAAGCAATAAGCCCAAAAATCAGACTGTACAATAACATTTTTGCATATCTCCTATTCAATTTATAAAGCTGACGATATAATATCAAAATTATACAATATATGCAACACAAAAAGGGGGAGCGCCTCGTAAGAAAGCGCTCCCCTCAGACTGTCAAAAAACTCCATCGCAGGGAAAATTAAAATCATTTTTCCGGGAATTCATTTCTCGGAAAAATACCTCAGCCCGCGCAAATCGTGCGCGACCGGGGGTATCGCGGCGTAAGCCGCGTATCTAGGGGGAATTGGATTCCCCCTAGAATTTTTTTATACTCCGAAGAACTTCTTGTGAATTGACTGCATTGCGAGGTCGGCCTGCTCCGCGTCGATCAGAACGGAGACCTTGATTTCACTGGTGGAGATCATATGGATATTGATTTTAGCGTCATAGAGTGCCTCGAACATAAGCACAGCGATACCGGGACTGCTTATCATTCCGGCGCCGACAATGCTTACCTTGCTGACCTTGTCGCTGACCTCAAGGCTCTTAAAGCCCAGTACGTCCTTGTTCGCGTTGAGAGCTTCGACAGCGGCGTCCATATCACCCTTAGGAACGGTGAAGCTGATGTCCTCCGTCTCGTCTCTGCCTATTGACTGAAGAATGATGTCGATGTTTATATTTTTCTTGGCCAGAACTCTGAAAACCTTAAACGCGATGCCCGGTTCGTCCTTCAGGCCTATAAGAGCGATTCTCGCTATATTGCTGTCCTTAGCTATGCCGCTGATTTTTGTCTCTTCCATTTTGGTGACCTCCTTAACTTTGGTGCCGGGCTTTCTAACATAGCTTGACAGCACCTCGAGATTAACTCCATATTTTTTTGCCATTTCCACGGACCTGTTGTGCAGCACCTGAGCGCCGAGAGACGCGAGCTCCAGCATTTCGTCAAAGGTGATTTCCTCAAGCTTAATAGCAGTCGGGACCTTGCGCGGGTCGCAGGTGTAAACACCCTCGACGTCCGTATATATCTGGCAGAGATCGGCGTGCATAGACGCCGCGATCGCGACGGCCGTGGTGTCGGAGCCTCCCCTGCCAAGGGTTGTAATATCGTCGTACTTGTTGATGCCCTGGAAGCCTGCCACGAGAACGATGCGGCGCTGGTCAAGCTCCTTGCGTATGCGTTCGCAGGAAACCTCTTTTATTCTCGCGCTGCCGTAGGCTGAATTTGTTTGCATTCCGATTTGCCAGCCTGTAAGAGAAATAACGGGCATGCCCATTTTCTCAAGCGCCATCGCGCAAAGCGAAATCGAAATCTGCTCTCCAGTTGAAAGAAGCATGTCAAGCTCGCGCTTTGAGGGCTTAGGATTAATCTCAGCCGCCTTATCGAGAAGATCGTCAGTAGTGTCTCCCTGTGCCGAAAGCACGACAACAACATCGTTCCCCTCGCAGTAGGTATCGGCGATTATGCCTGCGACACGGCGAATTTTTTCGGCGTCGGCAACTGATGATCCGCCGAATTTCTGTACTATTAATGCCATAGGGATTCCTCCATATTGTTCTTCGGGACTCGCCCGTGAATTTTATTAATCAGATGTCTTTAGTCCAGAACTCTTAACGCTGACAGCGCCTTGAAACCGTTAAGCTTTTTATCGAGCGCGGCGCGGCTCAGCTTTTCGGTAATAAATGCTGTTTCGTTCTCATTGCCGTCACATGACAGAACTTTTGCGCCGGCAAAGTTCTTCAGAATTTCCGAGCCTGCCTCAGTTCTTATATACCAGCTGTTTTCGATTGTCGCAGGATCAAACTGCGCTTTTGTGTCTGCGTCCTGCCAGCTTAAGTATTTTCTGGTTTGAGAATGCTTTGAGGCGTCAATAATATCCGCAACGACAGCGCTAGCGGTAGGAAGCTTCCCGGCTCCCGCTCCATAGAACATAACTTCTCCAATAGCGTTTCCTCTTACGACTATTCCGTTAAAAACGCCCTCCACATTTGCGAGAAGATTTGCTTCGTTTATAAGGTGAGGAGCGACATAACAGGCAATTCTTCCGTCGTCGAGCTTTATCGCACGGCCCAAAAGCTTTATTTTGCAGCCCGCGCTTCTGGCGAATCCGACGTCGGTAAGCGTGACTCCGGTTATGCCCTCGGTCGGTACGCTTTCGGGATATACATGGCGTCCGAAGGAAAGCGAGGCGAGTATGCAAATCTTGCGGCAGGCGTCCGTTCCGTTTACGTCAGCGGAGGGATTTGCTTCGGCATAGCCCTTTTCCTGGGCCTCCTTAAGAGCGGCATCAAAAGACATGCCGTTCTGAATCATCTGTGTGAGAATATAATTAGTTGTACCGTTTAATATTCCATAAAGCTCGTTTATCTCGTTGGCGGCCAAGCACTGGCTGATAGGTCTGATAATAGGTATCCCGCCGCCGACGCTGGCTTCAAACAGGTAGTTTACGTTCTTTTCGCGCGAAAGCTCCAAAAGCTCATATCCGTGCTTTGCCACAAGCTCCTTATTCGAGGTAACTACGTCCTTCCCTGCCAGAATAGCCCGTTTTGTAAATTCGTATGCGACTCCGACTCCGCCAATGGTTTCCACAACGATCTTAACCGAAGGATCGTTTTCAATTACGGCGAAATCTTTTACGAAAAAGTCCGCAAACCTGCTTTCGGGGAAGTCGCGGACATCAAGAATATACTTAAGACTGATTTCCTGAGCGGCGTTCCTCGTTATTTGCTCGGAATTGGCTGAAAGCACCTCGGCTACACCAGAGCCGACAACTCCAAAACCGAGTATGGCAACGTTGACCATTTATAACCCTCTTTTCAATATAATAGCTTTATGAGCATCTCTAGAAACTCGGCGTGGATGGAACGCCGATGGATTTTCTCGGCAGATTGGATAAAAAACAGAGTGAATACTTTGTGTATTCACGAGTATTTTTGGCCAATATGACGAGGAAAGACGAGGTGTGCCGCCACGTTCCGAGTTTTTAGAGATGCCCTTAGTTATCCCGCAAGTATCTCTATCTTTCTAAGGCCCTCAAGCTTGCGGGCCCTTAGAACAAGCTCCTCCGGCGTCCCCTCCATGCCCGAAACCTCGGCGGAGATGGTTACGGCCGCACAGCCGCTGACCGGAATGCTTTGATTGATTGTAAGAATATTGGCCCCCGAATTGGCAAAAATAGAAAGAACGGACGACAGTACGCCCGGCTTGTTGCGCAGCGTTAGGTTAAAAGTAATTATCCTTCCGCTCTTCATATCCAGAAACGGGGTAATCTTATCCTTATACTTATAAAAAGCGCTACGGCTTATTCCGGCGGCCGCAACAGCCTCGGCAACAGTCTTAGCGTCTCCGGTTTCTAGCAGCTCCTTAGCCTCCGAAACCTTCAAAAAAACCTCGGGAAGGGTATCAGCGGCCACAATATAAAAGCTCGGCTTAGCTCCAGACAGCATAATGTGTCCTCCCACCAAAGTCATTTGTATTTTGTTTAAAGATATTATCACACTCTAACCGTAAACGCAAGGGTTATTTTGATGAATAATCACATAATATTTTCTGGTTCTTCGGCACATTTTTACATGAAGGGAGCCGCAAAGTGGCAGAGAGCAAATATTTTCGCTTTATAGCGCGTTTTGGAAGCATGCTTCTGGCAGCGGCAGCGGCTTTCTTCGTCATTGTCTATGCCCTTCCCTGGATTTCGCCCTTTATTCTTGCCATAATTACCGCAAGACTGATCGAGCCCGTCATTCTTTTTATGAAAAGAAAATACGGAATTCGGCGCGGCTTCACCGCGGCTGCCTGTACAATTATTTTCATTGTACTTCTCATTTCACTAATAACCTTGTTTTTAAGCGGCCTTATTTCAAAGCTTGTGGATTTAGCCGAAACCCTGCCTCGATACCTATCCTCCCTTCCCGATATAGCGGAAAAGTTTGAAGGGAAGCTGCAGGAGCTGATTTCGTCCGCCTCACCCGAAATGCGGGGATTTATAGAGGCGGGTGTTAACGATATGATAGGCCGTATTAACGCCCTCCCCGCATTTCTATCTGAAAAGGTCCTGTCGTTTTTAACTTCATGCGCCAGCTGTACCCCACGGGTAATAATGTTCGTGCTTACCTATGCCATCGGCACTTTTTTTATAAGCTCGACCTACCAATCAGTTATCAAGTTTTTTGTAAAGCAATTTCCGGAGCGTCTTCAGGAAAAGGTCAAGCACATGCGCTCCGACATGTTCGGAACTCTCGGAAACTGGCTGAGAGCCGAGCTTATTTTAATGACCGTTACCTTTTTAATTCTGCTTGTTTCTTTTTTACTGCTAAAAATTGAGTCTGCCTTTACCGCGGCTCTGATTGTCGCGGCTATAGACTCCCTGCCTGTGCTCGGCACGGGCATAATCCTCATTCCCTGGTCATTGCTTATGTTTATTGACGGCAACTACGGCAGGGGCGCGGCGATTATTATTATCTGGGGTCTCTCCTGTCTTATAAGAAGCTTTCTCGAGCCGAAAATAATCGGCAATCGAGTCAATCTTCATCCCGCTGCCGCACTGTTTGCGCTTTACCTGGGCTTTAATGTGCTAGGTGTGCTCGGCATGATTTTGTTCCCTCTGACACTGATTATTTTAAAGCAGTTTAACGACAAGGGCTACGTTAAGCTCTGGAAATAGCGGCTAAAGCCGCGATACCCCCGGTCGCGCTCAAACGCGCGGGCTGTGGTATTTTTTCGAGAAATGAATTCCCGAAAAAATGGTTTTAAATTACCTTGCGAGGGGTTCTTGAGAACAAAAAACGGCTGCAGCAAGTTGCTGCAGCCGCATTTTTTGATTATCTGGACGGTGACGGTGATGCCGACGGAGATGGTGTCGGCGACGTTGACGGTATGACCACAGGGTTCTTCCAGGAGCCGTCGTATTCCTTTTTTGTATGAGGGTCTATAAGCTTTCCGGTTTGAGGATCTATAAGCGCACCAGTCGCCTTGTCGACCTCCCAGCCGGTAGAGCTGTCATAGACCTTCCCTGTCTTTTTATCGTACAGCATAGCGTTGTTGTTCGGCAAAATCAGATACCCTGTTTTACTGTCTATCTTCCAGCCGGTAGCGCTGTCGACGGTGTTTGTGTGTACCGTACACTTTTTTACCTCGGAAAGGATATAAGGTATTACCACGCCGTCACTATTGGTATACTGCGGAGTTGGTATCGTCATGCCTCTGGGCAACTTGCTCATATCGAGCAAACCAACCTTAGCCACCTTGTCCGCAGGGCAGGACTCTGTCGCGAGCCCGTACGAATCGGCACATACATTTTGGAAAACATGAACCGGGCAGTAGGTCGTCGGCGCCTTGTCGGGGTCCATATACACAATCATTGTATGATTTCCCCTGATGTCGCTGGCGCAGGCGTCCGTAGCTCTAAGACCCGAATCGATACAGATCGTGTACTGCTTCATTCCCTCTGGTCCGTTGAATTCCTTATACGGAAGATTCTGGTGTACCTGCTTCATTACCGCATTCCATAAAATGGCGGAAGGATTGCTGGTGCCCATATATTCGGGTATGTCGTAGCCCGACCATACCGCTCCAACATAGTATGGTGTGTAACCCAGAAACCATCTGTCAAGCCATACTCCAGCGGCGCCCGTCTTTCCGGCGGTCGGCATATTGGAAAGCTTCGCTAGCAGACCGGTTCCTCCATTGACAACGCTCTGCATGAGGTCAGTCATCGTGTAGGCGGTAGTTTCTTTTATCGCCACATGGCTTTCTGCGTTATTTTCGAGCAATACTTTCCCTTCGGAGTCCGTCACCTTTGTATAAGTACGTCCCTCGGTGTAAATTCCCTTGTTTACAAAGGGCGTATACGCGGAGGCCATTTCTGCCACGGATGCGCCGTTTGTAAGCTGACCGAGCGCCATAGGAGCGTAGGAGTCATCGGCACCCGGTATAAGGCTTGATATGCCGTACTTCTCCTCAAGAAATTTATAGGATGTGGCGGGCGTAATCCGCTCTACTATCTGTGCCGCAATCGTATTTAGGGACTTCTGTATTGCGTAGCGAACGGTAACAAGTCCGTAGTTTTCGTAGGTATCGTTGTCCGGATACCAGTCGGTACCCGCGAGCTTTACATTCGGCGCATCGTTAAACGTCGTAAACGGAGTGATAAGACCAAGCTCTATTCCAACCGAATAAACCGAAAGCGGCTTTATCGTCGATCCGGGGGGCCTCAGCATTTCTGTAGCCCGGTTATAGATACGGCTCGCGGTTTTCTTTCCCATACCGCCGGCCATACCGAGAATGTCTCCGCTGTAGGGATCGACAACGACGATTGCGGACTGAAGCTCCTGTGTGTCGCTTTTCACATATCCCGACGGCATATTCGCGTAATCACCGTACACGGCGTCAATTGCAGCCTGTACATTGGGGTCCAGCGTTGTATAGATTTGATATCCCGCGTTATACAGCAGCGCTTCCGCGCTTCCGTAGGACAGATCCATTTTCTTCTGAAGATCGGCTATGACGTCCTCAATAACTGCGTCCACAAACCAGCTGTTGACACCGTCCGTAACTCCTCCCGCGGCACTTCTGTCAACAAAAACAAGCTCCTGGGCCTTTGCTTCGTCGTACTGTGAATTGTTGATAAAGCCCTGCTCGAGCATTTGTCCGAGTATGAGCTCCTGGCGGGTTTTGTTTCTTTTCTTGTTGCCATCGCTGAGATAAGGGTCGTACGCTGAGGGATTGTTGGTTATTCCAACAAGGCATGCACATTCCGCAAGCGTGAGGTCCTCTGCGTTTTTGCCGAAATATACCTGAGAGGCGGAGCCGACTCCGTTGCATCTCTCGCCAAGGTAGATGGTGTTGAGGTAAAATTCCATAATCTGCTGCTTGCTGTACTTCTTTTCAAACTCGAGAGCTCGAAATATTTCAAGAATCTTGCGTTTAACCGTAACCTGGTCGTATTCTGTAATATTTTTAATAAGCTGCTGAGTAATGGTCGAGGCCCCGAAGGTGTCCTTGCCCATAAACATGTTTCCGAAGGCGGCTACTGTGCGGTACCAGTCAACTCCGTTGTGCTTTTCAAAGCGTTTGTCCTCTATAGCTATCGCGGCCTTCTCCAGCCATTTGGGCATGTTTTCATAATCGACCCAAACCCTGTTTTCCGTGCCGTAAAGTGTCGAGAGTTCCTTATATTCGCCGCTGTTTTTATCCATGTAATATATTTTACTCGAAAGATTCAGCGAAAAATCCTTTAGAGAGACCGTCAGGTCGTCTGTCAGGTTGTTCTTAACGTAGACCGCGAATATACAGGTAAGAATCAGTCCGGTAGTAATAAAGATAAGAAAAATGGTTCCCAGGACTCCCATAACCGCTCTTCCGCGTCCTGACTTAACCTTCTTCTCTTCCGGAACACCGGCGCGTTCATTATTTTTAGCCAAAAGATACACCTCCAAAGTGGGCGCAAATGATTCTGCAATGTATTATACAATTATAGCATGTGATGTCAAGCCACATATAGTGTTATTTTGTAACAATTTTGTAACATTATTTTTGATTTAGTTGGGCATATTATAATTGCTGTCCCGAACGGAACAGACTATATTACTATACGCAGCAGCGCCTGGAGGTATTATGAAAAAAATTGTTATTTCACTACTTGCCGTGTTATGGCTCTCTTCGCCCGCATACGCTTTCAGCGACACCTATTATCTGCTTGATAACGATGGAGTCATCTGCGTTGTTGAGGAGTCCGACACTTTGGAGCAGGCGGCCTTTTCAACCGGAATACCCGTAAAATCCCTGCCCTTGTCTGACCAGAGGCTTTTAAAAACCGGCATAACGGTACACGGAAGAGACGAACTGCTTCGCATTTTGGAGGATTTTGGTTCATAGCGGTTTAGGGTTGATTCTTGCTGAGTTTTGTAGTACAATTCAGATAGAACTGATATGAAAAAGGGGTGTTCTTATGAGCGAAGAGTACGGAAGCGATTATATCACTATATCTGATGACGAAGGTAACGAATTTGAGCTTGAGCATTTGGATACATTGGAATATAACGACGAGCTTTACATGTCCTTTCTTCCGTCCGACCTCGATGAGGACGAAGATAGTCCCGAAATGATAATTCTCAAGGTTATCGAGGAAAACGGAGAGGAAATCTTTTCCACGCTCGACAGCGAAGAGGAGCTGCAGACGGTTTACGAGAAGTTTATGGAGCATCTTTTTGATGACGCTGACGGAATAGACCCCAAGTCTGATGTCCGGTTTATGCCTGAGAAGGGCGCAATGCCAAAAAACCCGGAAGAATATTATTCGAAGGATTATATGATTGATGGCGACAGCAGTCCCGATTCAGAGGATTATCTGGTCGAGGGTAGCGGTAATCCTGAAACTTATCAATATCTGGCTGCAAACGAAAGCAGCCCGGAAACGGATGAGTATATGCTTTCAGGCAACAGAAGTGAAATTAACTGATACTAGGAAATACTTAATGCACAGGCCGTGAACTCGGCTTTGCCTGACTTCCCTGCTTTGTTCGTGATAGGCTCTTTAAACCCACATCTCTTATAAGGGATGCCATATTCCCCTGTGAATTGCAGGCCTCCCGCGCGCCTTGAGCCGCGGAAGTTGGAAGCAGAGAAGCAGGGAAGAGGCGACCCACCTGCCGATTGTGCAGGTTATAACAGGGCTTACACGGCACGGCGGGGCATAACACGGAGCGGAAGGGAGCTGTTTTCAGCTCCCTTCATATATTCTAGGGGGTATCCAATACCCCCTAGATACGAGCCTTACGGCTCGATACCCCCGG
>CAYQMY010000042.1:0-12085 GCA_964418735.1 uncultured Oscillospiraceae bacterium
GCGCATTCGCTTTTTGCCTTCCTTTTGCTTTTCAAGCAGCTTTTTCTTTCTCGTGATATCGCCGCCGTAGCACTTTGCGAGAACATCCTTGCGCATAGCCTTTATGGTCTCTCTGGCGATAACCTTTCCGCCGACTGCCGCCTGTACCGGTATCTCGAAAAGCTGTCTCGGAATATTGTCCTTAAGCTTTTCCGCAATGCGCCGTCCTCTGGCGTAGGCCTTTTCCTTGTGCACGATAAAGGACAGGGCGTCAACCACCTCGCCGTTAAGCAGTATGTCAAGCTTTACAAGCTCAGATTCGCGGTAGCCCAAAAACTCATAGTCGAGGGAAGCATAGCCCTTACTGCGGGATTTCAGCGCGTCAAAAAAGTCATAAATAATCTCGTTAAGCGGCAGCAGGTAGCGCAGCTCAACCCTGTCGGTGTCGATATAGACCATTTCCTTGTACTCTCCGCGCCTGTCCTGACAAAGGTCCATAATGTTTCCGACATACTCTGTCGGGCACATTATATTCGCTTTCACAAAGGGCTCCTCCGCCTTTTCAATTATCGCGGGGTCCGGATAATTGAGAGGATTGTCTATCATCAAAACCTCGCCGTTAGTCTTTGTGATCCTGTAAATAACGCTCGGTGCCGTTGTTATGAGGTCAAGCGAATATTCGCGCTCAAGCCGCTCCTGCACAATTTCCATGTGGAGCAGCCCGAGGAAGCCGCAGCGGAAGCCGAAGCCGAGTGCAGCTGAGGACTCGGGCTCGTAAGAAAGGGCGGCGTCGTTAAGCTTAAGCTTGGAAAGAGCATCCCTCAAGTCTGGGTATTTCGCTCCGTCAGAGGTGTAAACGCCCGAAAAAACCATGGGGTTCGCGGGTCTGTAGCCGGGCAGCGGCTCCGAGGCAGGGCGCTCGGCATCCGTTATCGTATCGCCTACCTGCGTATCGCTGACCGTTTTAATGCTCGCAGTAAAGTATCCTACATCGCCGGCCTTGAGGCTGTCGCAGGGGTCGAGCTTTGTCGGGCGCAGATGGCCGACCTCCACAACCTTATAAACAGCTTTGGAAGCCATCATTTTTATCTCTGTGTCGCGGCGGAGCTCGCCCTCCATTACCCTCATATATACAACTACGCCGCGGAAGCTGTCGTACTGGCTGTCAAATATAAGAGCGCGAAGCGGCGCCTCCGTGTCGCCCTTAGGCGGCGGAATCTGCTTAACGATTTCCTCTAAAACTGTTTCAATCCCGATGCCGAGCTTTGCCGATATTTCGGGAGCGTCAAGCGCCGGAATGCCGATTATATCCTCAATTTCGGACTTGACCTTCTGCGGGTCAGCGCCAGGCAGATCTATTTTATTAATTACGGGCAGGATTTCAAGATTATGCTCTATAGCGAGATAGGTGTTCGCCAGTGTCTGCGCCTCTATACCCTGTCTCGCGTCCACCACCAGGACCGCGCCTTCGCAGGCGGCAAGGCTTCGCGAGACCTCGTAGTTAAAGTCAACATGCCCCGGCGTGTCAATGAGATTGAGCGTGTATATCTCTCCGTCGTCGGCCTTGTACTTAAGGCCGACGGCGCGGGCTTTTATCGTTATGCCGCGCTCGCGCTCCAGGTCCATGTTGTCAAGAACCTGGTTTTCCATTTCACGCGGATCGACCGCGCCGCACTTTTCAAGAAGACGGTCTGCAAGCGTCGATTTTCCATGGTCTATATGAGCAATTATTGAAAAGTTCCTTATTTTGCTCTGGTCTGTCAAGTGTTTCACCCCTGTTTGTATTTGGCAGTTTAATATGTATAATGATTTTAAATCATGATACATATTGCCATGTGCCGTCTCTGACGGCACGGCTTTTTAATCCAAGCGCGTCGCCATTGCGGCGACATGCGCGAAATAATAACCGCAAAGTGGTTATTATTTTATAGCTTGTACCAGGCGTTCCTCAAGCTTCAAAGCCGAGGACTCGAATGATTTATAGGTGGTCTTTGATAGACCCTTTTTTAGCGGTTCGGAAGAGATCTTGATTCCGCGTTTTCTTATTTCCCCGCAGAGCTTTAAGGTCAGCAGCTTCATATCGACATCGCACAAAGCAGCGGACTGCTCGGGAGGCAGAGAGAACTGATTGTTATCTGAGCAGGCAAAAAGATAACGCAGGAGATTATATTCAGCGGTGGTCATGTAGTCGAGAGCCGCCTCGGCAATGTCCTGATCTGTCTGCTCCAAAACACGGAACAGAACGGCGGCAAAGGCTATCACCTCCTGCTTGATTTTGTCGTTTGAGGTTTCCGCGCCGTCCGCGCCGCCTGCAAGAACTGTTTCTCGGATATTCGTCCTGCCGAGCATATAGTCAGTCGAAACGCTATAGTATTCACAGACCCTCACAACAAAGTCAAGGCCGGGCTCGCGGATTCCGTTCTCATAGTGGGACAGAAGCGCCTGCGATATTTTAAGCTCGGCGGCGGCCTTGCGCTGGTTCAGGCCCCGTTCCTTGCGAAGCTTTGAAAGATTTTCAGAAAATGCGGTGTCCATTTGCCTTCCCCCTGTTCTCTTGATTACAGCCAGTATATTATATAGATTCACCTCGGTTTTGTAAACATAATATTCCCAAAAATATAGTTTTTTCCGCGAAACTCTTGCACTTTTATTAATATAGTGGTAAATTCACTTTGACATAGATCATCAGATATTATTTGGAGGATTTCACATGAAGGAATTTCAGGTAACAATCGAGGGCTCCGGCCGTCACATTCACGTAACAAAGGAATGCCTTGAAGCGCTTTTCGGAACAGGATTTGAGCTCGGGGTAAAAAAATATCTTTCACAGCCGGGTGAGTTTGCGTCCTTTTCCAAGGTCGATGTTGTCGGCCCCAAGGGTACAATCAAGGACATCTCCATTCTCGGACCCTGCCGTAAGTTTACACAGGTTGAGCTTTCATTTACCGACGCCCGCATTCTCGGTGTAAACGCTCCCATCCGTGAAAGCGGCAACATCGCGGGCAGTGCGCCGGTTACGCTCGTGGGCCCTGCCGGTAAGGTTGAGCTTTCCGAGGGCGCGATCATCGCAAAGCGCCACCTGCACGTAACACCCGAGGACGCCGAAAAATTCGGAGTCAAGGACAAGGAGATTATTCAGATTAAGGTGGGCGGCGAGCGCGGACTTATCTTCGACGAGGTTGTCGCGAGAGTAAGCCCCAATTATGCCACATACGTTCACGTTGATTATGACGAGATAAACGCCGCTGCATTATTCGGTGACAACGCCGTTGGAACCATTCTTCGCTAAGAAACTATCGCATTGAACGGAGGAAGCTCTATGCTTCCTCCGTAATTATTAAATAAAGGTTGGACTCATGGCTGCTGCAATTACAAAGATAATATCTTACCTTCTGATAGTAGTCCTAGGATACGCGCTTAAAAGGGCTAAGCTGTTCAAGGCCGAGAACTCGGACCTTATCTCTAAAATAATCCTGAATATTACGCTGCCCTGCGTAATAATAACCAGCTTTCAGTCGGTCATAATGTCGGGGCAGTTTGTAATAGTCCTGATTTTGGGATTTGTTTTCAACGTTGCCATGCTGGGCATCGGGGGATTTTTTTCTCGCTTCGGCAAGGACAGGTGCGAAAAGACGCTGTACGGCATCTTTGTACCCTCGCAGAATATTGGATTTTTCGGAATCCCTATCGCTCAAGCCTGCTTTTCCCCCGCGGTCATAGCTTCACTTTGTGTTTTTGATATGGGCAATGCCGCTATTATGTTCGGCCCGTCAGTTTTGTTCGCAGCCTCCCGAATGGATGGACAGCGCCCGACGGTCGCAAGCGTAATCAAAAAGCTTTTTTCCACCCCTGCGTTTGATGTATATTTAGTAGTTGTCGCGCTTTCGCTGCTTAAAATAGCCGTTCCTGCACCGGTGCTAACCTTTGCCGGAATATGCGGCGCGGGCAACGCCTTTCTCGCAATGCTGTTTTTCGGAATTATGCTGGAAGTGGATTTTGAAAAATCCGATATTCTTCTTATTGCGAAAATATTAAGCGTTCGCTTCGCCGCTGCTGCGGCCTTTGCATTGCCGGTCTGGTACCTGCTTCCACTGCAGCAGGAGTTTCGCATCGGCGCCGTGCTTTGCATGATAATGCCGACGGCAACCGCTTCAGCTGCATTTGCCTCCTCCCTAGGCTGCAGTAAAAAGCTGGTTGCAGGCATTTCATCTGTAAGCCTTGTTATAGGCGCCGCTCTCTCGCTGACTCTGGTGCTGGTTTTAGGTTAGCTAAGCTAAATATTTTGTGCAAGGCAAGACGGCAGACATTTTATGTCTGCCGTCTTTTATTTGCCCAGTTTTATATATAACTATTTTATTACCGCGATCAGCTCGCCCGCCTTGACGGTCTGACCTGCAGAAACCATAACCTGTTCGACGGTGCCGCTCTTTCGCGCCACAACGCTCGTTTCCATCTTCATAGCTTCAACGACTGCGAGCACCTGATTTTCCGCAACATGATCGCCCGGCTTTACGCTGAGCTTTGAAATCATGCCTGGAATTGACGAGCCCACCTGTCCCTTATCGGAGGGGTCTGCCATTGTTACCTGCCGTATAGTATCGGCAAGCGAGGGATCGGGCACCGAAACCTCACGGCGAGTTCCGTTGAGCTCGAAATAGACATCTCTTGTTCCGTCCTCGTTTTGCTCTCCAAGGCCAAGGTATTTGATTACAAGCGTTTTGCCGTCCTCGATACATATCTGCGTTGTCTCTCCGACTTCCATTCCGTTAAAGAAAACCTGACTGCACATATTCGAGATATACCCATATTCCTGACTGTGCTCAAAGAACTCGGCGACGACCTTCGGATAGAGGCAATAGGAAATAATATCTTTCATGTTCGGCTCAGGGTTGAGCTTCTCGACCTCTTTTTTCATAGCCTCAAAGTCGATGGGCGGCAAAAGCTCTCCCGGACGGCAGCTTATAGGCTTTTCGCCTTTTAGCACGACGCGCTGTATATCCTCCGGGAAGCCCCACGCGGG
The DNA here is from genome assembly GCA_964418735.1 of uncultured Oscillospiraceae bacterium. GTDB lineage: Bacteria > Bacillota > Clostridia > Oscillospirales > Oscillospiraceae > DUPK01. Next base: position 5,000 of record CAYQMY010000042.1, read on the forward strand.
CTGACCCATCATGCCCTTGAAGTAGGAAACGACCGAATCAGGGAAGGTGAAGGCCTGCCCCTTTGTTACTATATTCTCCGGATTCAGATTGTTTTGAACCATAAATATCGCGAGGTCGCCCACCATCTTTGAGGAGGGCGTGACCTTGACAAGGTTTCCAAGCATATCGTTTACCGTCTTGTACATCTCCTTGACCTCGTCGAAGCGATCTCCAAGACCGAGCGAAACGACCTGCGGGTAAAGATTGGTGTACTGTCCGCCGGGTATCTCGTACCTGTAAATTTCGGTCATCGGGTTTTTAAGACCGCTGTCAAACTTCTCGTAGCGCTCACGAACATCTGCCCAATACTCGTCAAGCAGCTGAACGCGGTTAAGGTCAATGCCTGTGTCTCTCTCTGTGCCCTCCAGCGCAGCAACAAGCGAGTTCATCGAGGGCTGAGATGTCAGCGAAGACATAGAAGCCACAGCGGTGTCGACAATGTCCACGCCCGCCTCTGCCGCCATCAGCAGCGCAGCCACCTGATTTCCGCTCGTATCGTGGGTATGGAAGTGAATCGGAAGGCCGACCTCCTGCTTGAGCGTGGAAATAAGCTTTTTGGCGGCGTAGGGCCTCAGAAGCCCCGACATATCCTTAATGCAGAGAATGTGCGCGCCGCGCTTTTCCATCTCTTTAGCAAAATCAACGTAATATTTCAGCGAGTATTTGTCGCGCTTCGGGTCTAGAATGTCACCTGTGTAGCAGACCGCCGCCTCGCAGATTTTGTTCTGTTTGAGGACCTCCTCCATCGCGATTTCCATTCCGGGAATCCAGTTTAGGGAGTCAAATACGCGGAAAACATCGATGCCGCTTTTTGCGGACTCCGCAATAAAGGAGCGTACAAGATTGTCGGGGTAATTTGTATATCCGACGGCGTTTGCGCCCCTGATCAGCATCTGGAACAGGACGTTCGGAATCTTGCTGCGAAGCTGCTCAAGCCTATCCCAGGGCGACTCATGCAGAAAGCGGTAGGCGACGTCAAAGGTAGCGCCGCCCCACATTTCGAGCGAAAAGCAGTCGGCAAGAATGTCGGCGGTTCCCTCCGCGGCCATAACCATGTCGCGGGTTCTAAGACGCGTGGAGAACAGCGACTGATGGGCATCGCGCATCGTTGTGTCGCTTACAAGAAGCTTTTTCTGATCCGATACCCATTTCTTAACTGCCTGCGGACCTTCTCTGTCCAAAAGCTGCTTAAGTCCCGGACGGGGCTCGCCTGAAGCCTTCGGATAGCGCGGCTCGTTATACTGCCGGCGCTCAATATCCGGCTGAGACACCTGAATGTTGGCAATATAGCGAAGGGCGCGGGTTGCGCGGTCACGCGAGCCTGTAAACTCAAAAAGCTCAGGGGTGTTGTCAATAAACTTTGTGTTGCAGTCAGCAGACAAAAACACCGGATGGTGAAGTATATTGGTTACAAAGGGGATATTGGTCTTTACCCCTCGGATGTGAAGCTCGTTAATCGCGCGCGACGCCTTGCGGCAGACTCCGGGGAAGGTGTTGTCCCAGACCGTTACCTTGACAAGCAGGGAATCGTAATATGGCGAGATCGTTACACCGGTAGCAGCGTTGCCTCCGTCAAGGCGCACACCAAAGCCGCCGCCGGAGCGGTAAGAGGTAATTTTTCCGGTGTCGGGAGCAAAGTTGTTCGAGGGGTCCTCAGTCGTTACTCTGCACTGAATGGCATAGCCGTTCATGCGAAGGTCTTCCTGTCTGGAGAGTCCTATTTCCGGATGGCTGAGGGGCTGGCCCTCGGCGATGAGCAACTGAGCGCGGACAATGTCTATTCCTGTTACCATTTCCGTTACCGTGTGCTCGACCTGAATGCGAGGGTTCATCTCAATAAAGTAATGGCCGCCGTTTTTGTCGACCAAAAACTCCACAGTGCCGGCGTTTACATAGCCTACACTTTTTGCGATTTTCACCGCATCGGAATAGAGCTTCTCACGAACCTCCTGGGATACCGAAAACGCCGGCGCAAATTCGACAACCTTCTGATATCGGCGCTGCAGCGAGCAGTCGCGCTCGCCTAGATGCATAATGTTTCCGTGCTCGTCGGCCAGTATCTGAATCTCTATATGCTTTGGCTCGACAAGGAATTTTTCAATAAAAATCTCGTCGTTGCCGAAGGCCTTGATTGCTTCGTTTTTTACAAGCGTAAAAGCGGGCGCAATCTCCTCGACGGTGTCGCAGCGGCGCATGCCTCTTCCGCCTCCGCCTCCTGCAGCTTTCAGGATAACGGGGAAGCCGAAGGAAACGGCTTTTTCAATCGCTTCAGCTGCATCCTTTAGAGGCGTCGAGGTTCCGGGTATAACCGGCACTCCGCAGTTTATAGCTATGGCCTTGGCGCTCAGTTTATCGCCCATTTTATCCAGGACGTCGGAGGGAGGGCCTATAAATTTGATTCCCGCAGCTTCACAGGCTCGGGCGAAATCGGCGTTCTCCGACAGAAAACCATAGCCCGGATGAATTGCGTCAATACCCCGCTGCTTTGCAAGCTCTATAATCGACGGAATATCAAGATAAGCCCCAAGCGGACTTTTATTTTTCCCTATCAGGTAAGCCTCGTCTGCGGCAATCCTGAACAGGCTGTACATATCCTCGTTTGAATACATAGCCGTTGTCCGTATGCCGAGGTCATGGCAGGCTCTGAAAATGCGTATGGCGATCTCTCCGCGGTTCGCGGCAAGCACCTTGTTTATTTTGCGTTCGGTCATTGAAGTTCCTCCAGGCACAATATGCAAGATTTTGCTTTAAATATTTCATGTTATTATATTCGGATGTTGAGAAAAGAAATATAAAAAATTTATGATTTTTAGGCAATTATTTCACTATACGGCAAATTGCGCAGCTGGTTGGTTTAAAACTAAGTCGTTTTAACAGTTTTTTATCTAGAAGCATATTTTGAACAAACTATAGTTTTTGCATTATTTCCGGTTATTTCATGCAAAACTAAGCTAAAGGCAGAGCAATGCCCTGCGGCCATGGCTAACCGCAGGGCATTGCCCCGAGAGTATAGAGTTTTATATTGTCCCTCGCTTTATTATCCGGCGCCAAAAAACTGAATCATAATAGCAAGAGGGGCAAACAAAGATAGTGCTTGTCGAGATTGACATCTAGACAAGGTATAAAAAGGGGTCTATACGCTTTGCTTTGTGTGCGCTTTCTGCGCTTTTTCTGTAGCGTACTTCTCTCCCATTTTAGCAGTATGTTCTCTGCTTGCAAAGAAGGGCATTAAGCTGCGACTTTTCGTAAAAATAGACCCCTATCATATTTTCCGTCTGATAGGGGCCTCTTAGTTGATATTAACTTGTATGAATCTTTCTGTAAAATCGAATTATTCTATGAGCTCATAGACAGATCTAAAATATTTGATACAGGGGTTGTCATTTTGGCGGTTCCATGCCAGAACAATCTCCAGAGGATGAAGGTCCTTGAGGTGCACGGTAGTCAGCCGGGGATTAAATACCGCAGTGTTGTTTATGCTGCCTATAGCCACGCCCATGCCAAGCTCCAGATACAGTAGCTGAGCATTAACATCCTGAACATCCATAACCTTCAGAGAAAAGCCTGCTTTTTCACATTCCCGTTTAAGCAACGCGTTTATTTGCGGTGATTCCCTTGCGGAAATATTTAAAAAAGTCTCGTCTCTGAAGTCCGCCAGAGAAAGTTTTTCCTTTTTAGCAAGCGGGTGGTTTGCGTTTAAAATGAGCACAGACTCTAAGTTGTAAAGGTTCTTATATTCGAGCAGGTCCTTTAACTCAACGTCGATTTTCAGCAGAAAAGCGAGGTCGATTGATTGATCGTAGAGCCACTGTATCAGCTCTAAGTTACTGCCGCGGCGCAGATGGAGCTCAACGCCCGGGTATTTCCCCTTGAAAATTTCAAACATGTCCAGCGTTCTGTCATCGATCCTCTCGGCGCTGATAAAACCTATGCGCAGCACACCGGAGCACCCATCCTGTATGCTCCTTGCCTGTTCCAGCAGATTCTCATACTGCCCCCGCAGCGTTCTCATGCCGTCGTACATAACAGCGCCGCTCGCTGTCAGCTGTGTGTCCTTTCGTTTGTTGCTTCGCACAAAGAGCTCAATACCCCACTCTTCCTCAAGGGTGGATATGTTGCGGCTGAAGGCAGGCTGGGAAATGAACATCGAAGCCGCACTCTCCGTAAAATTTAAAAGCTCTGCCGCTTTTAGAAAGCAAAGAATCTGCATTGTATTCATTATATTCACCTCTACTTTGACACAAAAGTTAAAAGTTTTATTGTCGCTGTTCGGAAACTTTTTTGTGAGGAAATCTCTTTTCTGCAGCGCTGGATTAACTTAGTGGCTGCCCGGACGAAAAGCGCAGGATTATTTGATTAATATACTAACATTATCATTCACCTTTCTTGATGTCAATATTTTGCTAAACTTAATATAAATGTGTTAAAACCTCCGACCGTTCGTAATCACAATAAAAAAAGACCCGTAACCGAAAGGTTACAGGTCTTATCTGGTGGACGATACAGGACTCGAACCTGTGACCACCCGCACGTCAAGCGGGTGCTCTACCAGCTGAGCTAATCGTCCACGCGCTGGATTATTCTAAACCGAAACCTGCCTGTTTGTCAATAGTTTTTACAGTCTTCGTGTAAATTTTATTTTTTGGGAGCGCATTTGGTTGTAGCCATAAGCAAAATGTGGTAAACTAATATAATAAAAAATTGATCTTTTCGCTATGCTAAAGCAGGAAGATCGTTAGACTCACAGAGGGAGTGATAAGATGCCCGACACGATAGCCGCTATAGCCACAGGCGGCGTCAGAAGCGCGATCGGAATACTGCGCCTCAGCGGCGACGGCGCGATAAAAACAGCATCAGCCGTATTCAGGGCGTACAGCGGAAAGCCGCTTCACGAATACAAAAGCAGAACGCTCGTATACGGAGAGCTTGTTTCCGAGGACGGAAGCGTCCTTGACGTTTGCCTCGCTACGATAAGCCGCGCACCGAACACCTACACTGGCGAGGACACTGCGGAATTTCACTGCCACGGCTCGCCAACCGTACTCGCGTCTGGGCTGACCGCACTTTTTAAAGCGGGGGCACGGCAGGCTCTCGCCGGCGAGTTTACAAAGCGAGCGTTTTTAAACGGGCGGCTTGACCTGACACAGGCCGAGGCTGTCATAGACCTCATAGATTCCGAAACCGAGGCTGCGGCAAAAAACGCGGCCGGACAGCTCGGGGGCGCTGTTTCGCAGAAGGCGCTTCGCACCTATGACGCGCTTACGGATATATCTGCCCACTTTCACGCGATAATCGACTATCCCGATGAGGAGCTCGACCCCTTCGAGCGCTCAGAGTTTGAAAAAACACTCGAATTTTCGGCGTCGGAACTGGAAAAGCTTATTAAAGGCTTTGAGCGAGGCAGAATCCTTCGAGAGGGCGTGAAAAGCGCGATAATCGGCCGCCCTAACGCAGGTAAATCCTCTCTATTAAACGCCCTGCTGGGCTACAACCGCGCAATAGTCACCTCAATTCCGGGAACTACCCGCGACACAATCGAAGAAAAGGTTACTCTCGGCGGAGTGCTGCTCCGCCTTTCCGACACCGCAGGCATACGCACCACTGAGGATGTTGTGGAGAAAATCGGCGTTGAAAGGGCGAGGGAGGCCGCAAGGGAAGCGGAGCTTGTGCTTGCCGTTTTCGACGGTTCTGAAGAGCTTACGGAGGAGGACAAGGAAACTCTAATCGAGGCAAAGTCCGCGCGGCGCTCGGTGGCGGTTATTAATAAATCGGACCTTGTGCAAAAAATTGATCTGGCTGAGATACGCCGGAGCTTCGGCTCGCTTTGCTTCGTTTCGGCGCTTGACTTAAGCGGCCTCGAACAGCTTGACTCTGTAGTAAAGGACCTGTTCGCAAACGGAGCCCCCGAAGCAGCAGGCGAAATAATAACCTCAGCTCGGCAGGCGGAGGCGATAAGCCGCGCATACAGCTCTATTTCCGCCGCTCTCTCGGCGCTCAGGGAAGGAATTACTCCCGATGCAGTGCTTACCGAAGCCGAAGCTGCAATGGGGGCCTTGGGGGAGCTTTTGGGCAAATCTGTCAGAAGCGATATTACCGACAGAATATTCTCAAGATTTTGTGTTGGCAAATAATTATAAAAATTAGTTGATTTTTTGCAAAATATTTGGAATTTTTTTAAAAATATTTGGCTGATTTTTGTTGAATTTAATGCGTTTTTATGGTAATATTTTGCGGGTGTACAAAATCATATATATAAAGCAGATCGAACGATCAGAAGAAAGGAACAACACTATGAGCAAAAAATTTGTTTATCTGTTCACAGAGGGAAACGGTTCAATGCGTGAGCTGCTGGGCGGCAAGGGTGCAAACCTGGCCGAGATGACCAATCTCGGCATGCCGGTACCTCAGGGCTTCACCATTACTACTGAAGCCTGCACGCAGTATTATACTGACGGAGAGCGTATCAACGACGAAATCATGGCTGAAATCATGGATAACATCTCGAAGCTTGAGTCCATCGCCGGCAAAAAGTTCGGCGATCTCAACAACCCCCTTCTGGTTTCGGTCCGCAGCGGAGCAAGAGCTTCAATGCCCGGCATGATGGACACCATCCTGAACCTCGGTCTTAACGATAAGGTCGTCGAAGCCTTTGCGGCAAAGACGCAGAACCCCCGTTTTGCATATGACTCCTACCGCCGTTTTATTCAGATGTATTCCGACGTCGTAATGGAGGTCGGCAAGAAATATTTCGAAGAGCTCATAGACAAAATGAAGGAACACCGCGGCGTAACGCTTGATACCGAGCTTACCGCCGAGGATCTCAAGGAGCTCGCTACCCAGTTCAAGGCCGAATACAAGGCCAAGCTCGGCAAGGACTTCCCGCAGGACCCCAAGGAGCAGCTGATGGGCGCAGTAAAGGCCGTTTTCCGCAGCTGGGACAATCCCCGCGCCATCTACTACCGCCGCATGAACGACATCCCCTCCTCATGGGGCACCGCCGTCAACGTTCAGATGATGGTTTTCGGCAACATGGGAGATACCTCCGG
>CAYQMY010000043.1:0-12061 GCA_964418735.1 uncultured Oscillospiraceae bacterium
TTCAGCAATCTGATGGGGATCCTTAACATGCCGCAGCTTTGCGATCATAATCAGGTTTTCGCGCCCTGTCAATATTTCATCAACCGCGGCAAACTGACCGGTCAAGCTGATCGTTTGCCGAACTTCGTGGGGATTTGAGGCAACGTCAAAACCGTTGACAGTGACGCTTCCGCTATCATGCTTTAGAAGCGTGGTGAGAATTTTGATAATTGTTGTTTTGCCGGCACCATTTGAGCCTAGTAGTGCAAAAACCTCTCCGCGCCGCACCTCGAAATCGACACCTTTTAAGACTTCTATCGTTTTGAAAGACTTTTTTAACTCTTTTGTGGCAATTGCTATATTGGTCATTTTAATCCGTCCTTTTTCCCGAGTTCCTTCAGAATGTCTCGGTTAAGCGACTCGCGCCAGTTTTCCGTGTATGTCGTGGCGTTGCGAAGCAGCTCATCACAGAATGCGGCGACATCCTCTCCCGTTATTTCCAGCACATGCCTGCCGTTTGCAGCGCCCTCCTCAAACAATTCTATCAGGTCATAGTGAACTTTCAGCATATCGTAGCCGGCTCCTGCCGCGAACATCCACATATGGTTCTGGATTTTTTTAAATACGAATTGATAGTCTTTTGGTAAGAGCGCCACCCTTGCCATCTGCTGCTTGTACTCGCGCTTACTTTCGGATATCTTTTTGATATTGAAATAATTATCGAAAAAATCAGACATTTTAGTTTTCCTCCTTTAATTCATCCATCTTAGATTTGATAAACTCCCATTTTGCCCAGAACCTATGCAGTTCTTCTCGCCCTAGGTCGTTAAGTGTGTAAAACTTGCGCGGCGGCCCCATATCGGACGGCTTTTTTTGGATGTTCACCAGCTTGTTATTCTCGAGCCGCAGCAATATCGTGTATACAGTACCGTCAACAACGTCTGAGAAGCCCAGGGCATTGAGCTTTCGTGTGATTTCATAGCCATAGGTTTCTTTGCGCCCGATTATTTCAAGCACGCAGCCTTCAAGCACTCCTTTTAGCATTTCTGTTAGATTTTCCAGAATAATAACCTCCTTCGCTACTCTGTATTACTTACTACCGCTATATAGTAACACGATATAGCGACAGTGTCAATATTAAAAAATAAAAAAATTCGGTTGAGTTGAGAGCGCTCACTAATCAATATGAGGACTGCTTCGGTAGTCGTCATTAATATTGTTAGCTAGATAAATTATAGCTTGATAAATATGTCTAATTATGGTACAATACTGCATAAAGTATATTTCTAACCGCATATACTCAAAAATAGAAGCTGTTGGGCAAATTTTAAGGAGGAATAAAACTTGGAGCTGCTGTTAAAAGTGATTCCCGCAATCGTTGTTGCCGTGATTTTGATTCTCATCGTCACCGCTGGCTACGTAAAGGCACCGCCGGATACCGCCTTTGTTATTTCGGGCTTTCGAAAGAAAAGAATTCTTGTGGGAAAGGCCGGCATCCGAATTCCGTTTCTTGAGCGACTTGACAGACTCTCGCTCAGCATGATGTCTGTTGATGTAAAAACGACTGATTTCGTTCCGAATGCCGAATACATAAATGTCAAGGTTGACGCCACCGTCAAAATTCGTATCAGTCAGGAGCCCGCGCTGATAGAACTTGCGATGGCAAACTTCTTAAATGACAGCGATACGACTATTGTAGCCAAGGTTCAGGATACCTTGGAAGGCAATATGCGTGAAATAATCGGTCAGATGCGACTCGATGAAATGGTTACTGACCGCAAGGCCTTTGGCGAGCGCGTTCAGGAAAACGCTATTCCGGATCTGGGGAAGATGGGCCTTGAGCTTGTTTCCTTTAATGTTCAGTCGTTCGCAGACCAGAACGATGTTATTAACGACCTCGGTATTGACAATGTGTCAAAAATCAAAAAGGGCGCAGCCATCTCGAAGGCACAGGCAGATCGCGATATCGCGATTGCGAGATCAAGTGCCGAAAGAGAAGCAAACGATGCCGAGGTTGAGGCAAGAAAGATTATCTCCGAAAAGCAGAATGAGCTTGCAATCCGTCAGGCTGAGCTTAAGCAGGAAGCCGACGTGAAAAAGGCCATAGGCGACGCCGCATATCGCATTCAGGAGCAGGAGCAGCAAAAGAGCATTGAGACGGCGACAGTAAACGCTCAGATTGCAAAGGCCGAGCGTGAGACTGAGCTTAGGGCCCGCGAGGTTGAAATCAAGAAAAATGCCCTTAACGCAGAGATATGCGCGCAGGCAGACGCCGAGCGCTACAAGCAGGAAAAAGGGGCCGACGCTGATTTGTATAAGCGCAAGAAGGATGCAGAAGCCAAACGCTATGAGAGCGAGCAGGAAGCTGAGGCACAGAAAAAGCAGGCCGAAGCCATAAAGTACGCTAAGGAGCAGGAGGCTGCCGGCGTGCAGGCGCTTGGAGAAGCGGAGGCTGCCGCCATAAAAGCTAAGGCTCTTGCGGAAGCCGAAGGTATTGATAAAAAGGCCGAGGCTATGCAAAAGTACAGCCAAGCCGCAGTTATTGAAATCATCATGAAGGCTATGCCTGAGATTGCAAGGAACGTTGCCGAGCCGCTGTCTAAGGTTGACAAGATTACCATGTACGGAGAGGGCAACAGCGCGAAGCTGATTCAGGACATTGTAAACGGCACGACTCAGGTCACCGAAGGTATGACCGCCGGTCTCGGCATTGACCTTAAAGCTCTGGTTGCGGGGTTCCTCGGAGGTAAGGCATCTTCCTCCGCTTCGCCGGCTGTAAGCGCCGGCACAAATGTTAATCCTACACCCGCGCCTGCTGTAGAAAATCCCAACGTAAGCTCCGACAACGGCGAAATTATCTGATAAATTGCTACATATTTCTTCTATGTAAGCTGAAAACCCGACTCGTCATGAGTCGGGTTTTGTTTTGCTAAAAACTAAAATTTACTAGCCAAAGTAAAATAGCTCCTCAAACTTCTTATCAAGCGCGACACAAAGGATTAAAGCTAATTTGGCGGTTGGGTTAAACTGTCCTGTCTCAATAGAGCTGATCGTATTTCTTGATACACCAACCATTTCGGCAAGCTCGTTTTGGGACAGCTTTTTCTCGGCCCTGGTTTCCTTTAATCTGTTTTTTAGGACTAATTCTTCGTTCATTGCAGTACCTCACTGTTAATAAGATGGTTAAAAAATGCCATCTATATGAAAAAATAACCGACGAATCCAAGTATAACAGCAATCGCCTCAGCTATGCCCTGAATCAAATAGTTCTTTTTTCTTGTCTTCCTATAAGAATAAAGAGCTGTTGCCGACAAATAGCCAAACAGAATTACACCGAACTCGTAGAAACGATGTCCCTGCATTGCTTTAATAACACTGAAAACAATGCAGAGAATCGCAACAGTCACTCCGCCGAAGCCAAATGAATTCTTCAGCTCGCTTTGCTGCATTTCATCTAGATACGAGTTCTCTTTTCTGCTTTTTGCTAATATTTCTTCTTTGTCCATGTCTATACCTCCAAAGTATGGTCTTGTCAAATGCTATGACAAGTTTTATTGGCATTATTATATCAATGCCAAGTTTTGTTGTCAACACTTTTTTGCAAAGTTTTATTTGCAAAAAAATCAAGGAGAAACCATATGCGCCTGCAACTCTGGTGATAAAGTGGAGGGTTTTATTTTATCCGCACTAGAGATTTCATGTATATCTGGTTGATATCCTACAGAACCTAATGTTGAGGTACTTAATTTTCACTATTGACAAGGCGCAAACCGATGATATAATTAAATGTCAACTTCGATAATATTGCTTAGCATTAACGAGGAGTCTTATCCTCGTTTTTTATTTATAATGAAAAAGAGGACTTACATGACAAAAATTCCGTTTTCCCAGCTCGGCTTAACCCCAAAAGTTGAAAAAGCAATAGGCGAAATGGGCTTTGAGCTTGCCACGCCCATCCAGTCTGAGGCCATACCGCTTATAAGATCAGGCGCAGATGTTATTGCCCGTTCGCAAACCGGAACAGGCAAAACGATTGCGTTTGGTATCCCCGCAATCGAAAAGGTAGATACCCATGAGGAAAAACAGACAATTCAGGTGCTAATACTCTGCCCCACGAGAGAGCTGGCACAGCAGGCCGCCGAGGAGATCAGAAAGCTTACAAGATTCAAGACGGGAATTCGTCCTGTCGAAGTGTTTGGCGGTGCTTCCATTGAAAAGCAGTGCATTCGCCTTCGCAGCGCCAACATGGTAATCGGAACCCCGGGCCGTGTTATGGACCATATGCGCAGAAAAACGCTTAAGCTCAACAACCTTAAGATGGTTGTTCTGGACGAGGCTGACGAGATGCTTAACATGGGCTTCAAGGAGGACATAGAGACTATCCTGCTGGGCACACCCGAGGACAGGCAGACGGTTCTTTTCTCCGCAACTATGCCACCGGCTATTATGGCGCTTACAAAGCAGTTTCAAAAAGACCCGAAGCTGATTGAAATCGACAAGGGACAGGTCACAATCGCCGACATTGAGCAAAAGTATATTGACGTTCCCCATGACAGAAAAAAGGACGCTCTTTTTGCGCTGATTCAGTATCATCAGCCGAGCAGGGCAATCATCTTCTGCAATACCAAAAAGATGGTCGATGAACTGACCGAAATGCTTTGCAGCAAGCATATCAGCGCCGTAAGCATTCACAGCGACATCAAGCAGGATCAGCGAACAGCTGTAATGCAGGGCTTTAAGAGGGGAAAAACTTCAATACTCATTGCAACGGATATTGCCGCGCGCGGAATAGATGTCAGCGACGTTGATTTTGTAATTAACTACGACATTCCGCCGAACACGGAATACTATATTCACCGCATTGGCAGGACAGGCCGTGCGGGAAAGTCGGGAGTTTCGATTACTCTTTGCAGCGGCAAGCGTGAGATAGCCGCGATGCGCGGTATTGCCTTTCAAACCAAGTCGGAGATTAAATGCGCAAAGCTTCCGTCAACGACTGATATTCAGAAGGTAAATGACAATAAGGCGCTCTCTGAAATGGAAGCGGCTTTGAAAAGCGAAGTGCTTCCAAGCTTTTTGGAGATGGCCGATCAGCTGACCGAACAAGGCTACGATATGAAAAGCATAGCCGCGGCAGCGATGCAAATGCTTTTTAAAACTGAAGCAATAAAAGAAATTATCCCTTCATTCGATCAGTCATTTGATAAGTCATACGATAGGCGGAGACCGGAAGTGGCGGCTAATTTTAAGCCGAGAACCGACAGCCCAAGGCAGAAGGCCGACGGCCCCAGACCGCGCGTGACTGAATTTGAGACCATTCTTATTAACATTGGCTCTTCTTCCAATGCTGCAGCAAATCATATTATGGGTGCTTTAACGGAGCGCACTAACCTCGCCGGCAACGAAATCGGCAAGATTGAAGTATACGAGGAGCAGTCCGTTGTAGAGATTCCGTCCGGCAGAGGCAATGAAATCGTGGAGGCCATGAAGGGCTCTAAAATTTGCGGCAGAACTGTTTTTGCGACGAGGCTCACCGAAGCATATAAAAAGCGCCGCAGCGAACCAAGGAAGGCTCCGGAGTTTCACAAGGGATGGGCAAATAAACGACCGAGAAAATCGTCATTTTAGAATATTACTACCAATGCCCAGCAGTCGTTTAGACTACTGGGCATTGGTTTTTTATAGTACAAATAGTGCGATAAAATGCAGATTCGCTTAGGCTTTTTACGCGCTCTTTTTCCTTGTGAGAAGCAATATCAGCGCAATCGCAACAACTGCGCAGCAGGAGGCTATTGTGAAGGCAGGAGCCATAAGCGCAATGTTCTTAGCAGCCAAATTCTTAAAGTATCCCGCAATGTAGGAAGAGGATACTGCGGCGACTCCAAAGCCCAGAAGTACCATGCCGTAGTTCGTCGCCATGTGTTTTGGCCCGAACAAATCCGAAGTAAGAGCAGGGAAGTTTGAAAGAAGTCCGCCGTAGAAGAAGCCGATAAAGCCGATAAGAACGAAAATCAGATATCCCGTCGCGAGGTTTACAAGCAGGGACATTGCGGCAGTTCCGCAAAGCAGAATAAGCAGAGTTGTTTTTCTGCCGATTTTGTCAGAAACCAGACCCCAGGTAAAGCGACCAAGCGCGTTAAATACTGAAATCAGCAGTACGCCGACTACAGCAGTTTGTCCCATGCCCTTTGCAACCGCAATGGGCTTTGCGAAGCCGATCATCATAAGGCCGCCCATGCAGGCGAGCATCATCGCGAAGGTAAGCATGTAAAACTGAGGCTTGCGAAGAACTTCCGAAGGTGAAAGGCTTTTGACTGCTGGAGCTCCGGCCGAGCTTTTCGGCGCGTGCTTTGCGAGGAATTCTTCAGATGGGTTTTTAATGAGCTGGCTGCAGGGTGTAACGACCACAAGAAATACTCCGGCGAGCACCATAAAGGTTTTTAGTTCGCCGGCGCCCTGACCGCCAAAGTTCTTTACAAGTGCCTCTACAAAGGGTGTAAAAATGACTCCGCCAAGGCCGAGTGCCGCGACAATCAGTCCAGTAACCAGACCCTTTTTATCAGGATACCATTTCTGAGCACAGGCAATTGTGGGAGTATAGGCAAAGCCCATACCGACGCCGCCCATAACACCGTAAGTAAGCCAAAGCATCCAAGGCGCATTTGCCGTGACCATACCGGAAAGGAAAAAGCCTGCCGCGAGTATAAATCCGCCTATCATTACGACATAACGAACAGCGATTTTCTGTGTAAGCTTTCCGCCTATAACGCTTCCAACGGTAAGTAGAGCCAGAAGAAGGGAATAGGCAAGGCTTGCTGAGGCGTTATCCCCGCCAAACAGCGAGTTGGCAACGCCAGTCTGAAATACGCTCCAGATGTACGCCACACCCAGGCACAGCTGTATGGCTATTGCCGCTAAAAGGGTTACGAGCCGGTTTTCTTTTCTCATTTGTTTTTCTCCTCTATTTTACTTATAACTAAAAGGGCCCAGTGAATATCACCAGTGCTCCTGAAAGCTTCCTTGCGTATGAATTTCTGCCAATATAACAAATCGGACCTTGCAGCTTATGCTGCAAGGTCCGATATTTTATCGTTTAACCCTTTTATTCAGCACAGCACTTTATAACATTATCACTAATTATGATAATGCTAATAATAAGTATTACAAGTGCAGATGCGCTGAATATCATATTGTGCTCTCCTGATAAAGATTTCTAAGAGTGTACCAATGAATATGACATTTGTCAATGTTTTTTTATTATGGTTCTAAAATAAAGAATATATTGTATTTTATAGTCAATTATGTATAATTAGCTAAAAGAGCCACAATAGAACAAATGTTGAGGTGTAAAAATGAAGGGCAGAAAAATTGCGGGCATAGTCTGTATGGTTTTTGGCGTATTAGGGGTTCTCGCAACTCAGGGGAAAGCAGATCTGCAAAAAACATCGTCGTTAATAACATTTATCGGCATTTTACTGTATTTTGTAAGAGGAAAGTCTGCAGGTAAAAAGTCGGGCGTAAAGGAACTTGCAAAGAAACAGATTACGGCAAAACATGAGGACGGGCTTCCGCTTGCTGAGGGTGTCTCCTGCACAATCTCTTACGAAAACGAAACCTTTGTTTTTACGGGTGGCGGTAACGAATTTCGGTTGCAGCTTGATAACATTACAGACATTTGCATCAAAACTGAGGTTGAGATACAAAGGGCTTACGTCAGCAGTATAGGCGGTGCCGTTCTTGGTGCTGAATTATTCGGTTCCTTGGGTGCGATGATTGGCGGCAGAGTAAAGGAAAGAAAAATTACCGAAACCTCATATTTTTTGATATATACATATTTGAAAGACGAAGGAATTAAATATATCAGTTTTGAAATGCCGAAGGTGCCTAAAGTCGTGAAGCAGTGGATATCTGCATTGAAGAAACAGCCGATACCTTCCGTGAGAGGGAAAACAATAGATTTATGATATTGTTTTTTAATACTATGTTTGCACCTAAGGAGAATACTATGAAGAAATTTACCTGCTTTATAATAATCACGGCTTTGATGTTGTCTGTTTTTTCATTTAACGCACTTGCGGCCGAAAATGCAGCCGTTCATGTTGTGGCAGACAACGAGGTTATCGCATTTCCAGATGCCCAGCCGATGGTAGATGAAAAGGGCAACGCGCTTGTTCCGTTATACTTTGTCGCCCAAAAGCTGGGCGCGGAGGTTACGTGGAACGAAAGCGAAAATAGCGTTACGGTTAAGCATCTTGAGGATACGATAATAATTAAGTTTCCGAATTCCGGCAGCGCTTCTGTGACACTGAATAACGAGACTGTTTCGACGGATATAGCTCCCTTCATAAAGGACGACAGAACCTATGTGTCGCTTAAATTTCTGACCGACCTTTTGCACTATAAGACAACGTGGAACAGCGGTATCGGAACAGCTTTGGTAATGTTGCCTGAGTATTCGGGAGAGAGCACGGGAACTGCAACAGATGTTACCACTTCGGAGGTAATAAAGCTCAAGTCCTTTGACGGATACGAGCTCTCGGGAAAGCTGGATTTGCCGAAAGGATATCAGGAAGTGCCGACTTTAGTGGTGTTTGTTCCCGGCACCGGGCCGAATACATATGACAATCACAGACTTATAAACAATATAGAGTTTAATTACTATGACCTGTTCGCGCAGGAGCTCGGCATCAGGGGAGCGGCCTTCTTCCGTTACAATACCCGCGGCGTTGAGGCGGGAGACGAGGCGCCGACCTACACCAAGGTCAATAAAGAGGAATACAAAAAGTACACGCCGGAGAATCAGGCGAAAGATATTGAAGCTATGATAACTGAGCTCAAAAAGAACGAAAAGCTCAAAAACGCGAGGGTTGTTTTGCTCGGCTGGAGCGAGGGTACCATTATCGCGCCGCTGGTGGCTGAGAGAGGAAACGTAGAAATAGCTTCCCTGATGCTGGCCGGATACTGCAATGTCAAAATGCAGGATATAATCGAATGGCAGCTTTCGGGGGATTCCTCAATGATTTTTTACTGCCAGTATTTTGACACGAATCTTGACGGATTGATAACAAAGCAGGAATTTGAGGCGGACCCATACGGAGCTGCAAAATCGCTCGGCGGCGTTGAGTTCGAGCAGATTGACATAAATGTTGATAATATTCTTACTAGTGCGGATTTTGCAGTTATCTTGACTGAGCGCAAAAAGCAGGTGCTTGACGCGATTTCAAAGAAGGATGACGAATGGATTTGGAACAATTACTTTCAGGTCACCTCCGAGTGGCTTGACGGCCACGCTAAGCTTGAAGCAAACAAGGATAGACTGCTGAAGCTCGATGTTCCGATCAACATCTTCCACGGCGTTTACGATCAGAATGTGCCGCTACGGGGGGTCTATGAAATCTACGATTCGTGTAAAGCCAGCGGAAAGACAAATATAAAGGCCTTCGTGTTCAACGGCCATGACCACGACTTGAATTACCTTATGTACCCCTATTACAACAAGATTTCAGCGGGGCTGACACAAATATTCAACGAGTGCGCTAAAGTAAAATAAAGTAACTACAAAAACTCCCCGACTCAAAAAGAGTCAGGGAGTTTTGTACGAGAAAATAAGTAATATATTAAACAATACTATTGATATTTATCATGAAATATGATAGCATAATATACAAAAAAGGAGGGGTTTGGATTGAACTGTCTAAAAAAGATTTTTTCTCTTATCATTTGCTGTGCAATGCTTACGGGTATGATGACCTCAAACGCCGCAACGGCGGAGTTTAAAGACGCTGGTTCGATAGTCAACAAGGCCGCGGTAAAAGCCGTGACCGATCTCGGTATCATGAGCGCAAATAAGGACGGCAGCTTTGAGCCTGCGGGGAAGCTTACCCGCGCCGAAATGTGCAAAATTATCTGCCTCATATTTAACGGCGGAGAGGATATCCCCGAACCTTATACGGATGTCGCAGCTTTCTCCGATGTCGGCGGTCACTGGGGCGCAAAGTACATCCTATACTGCAAAAACGTGGGTGCAGTTGCGGGAAACGGTGACGGAACCTTTGAGCCAGACGCCAACATTACAGCCACACAGGCCGCAAAGATGCTTCTGATTACTATCGGGTACAATGCGGAGATTAGCGAATTTACAGGCGCAGATTGGGCTGTTAACGTAGCGGTTCGAGCAAATCAGAAGAAGTTATTCGAAGCCCTGAATATTAACATGTCCGAAGCTATCAGCCGCGACAACGCCGCGCAGCTGATAAACAGTGCCTTGAACGCCGTAATGGTTGAGTATGAGAACGTTTTGTACATGGATAACGGTGAGCTCAGGTCAACGTCGCGTCTTAAAGATAACAGTAAGGGCGAAACGCTTCTTACCACCAAGTTAAAAAAGTAGGCTACGAGCAAAGCAGCGGATTTGAATTGTTAGTTCAAATCCGCTGTTTTAATGTTTACTTCTTAATTGTCTCTTTTGGCTTTTTACTGCGTCTGCCAGGCCACATGCTCCTGAGCACCTCGCCATACTTTCCGCGAAGAGCGTGTATATACAAATATGCGCCAAGAGGCAGAAGGGCCGCGTATTGTATCAGATGCAGAAGGAGGCTCGCTGAAAGAGCCGTGTTGCTGTCTACTCCGAGACCGCCGAGTCCGAGTATTGTCCCGTATTCGAAAAGACCGATAGCTCCGGGCGAGGCGGGAATAAGATTTATGATGTTTGTCGCGACGAATACCGCGAGTGACATGCTTATTGATTCAAAAGCATTAAAGCCGAACGCGATAAGTCCGAGCCATATTGACATAACAATCAGAAGCCAGGAAAGGAAAACCCAAATCATCATTTTTATGAGCGATATATTCCAATACTCTCCGATATAGTTGTGAATTCGCGGAACAGTCGAGACGAGAACGGCAAGCAGTATACATGCGCCGACGCAAACGAGCGACAAAATCCAGACCGCTTTTATGATGTTAGGATCTGTAAACGACGCGAAGGGCAGTGTGAAAAGTGAAATAATCACGACAGCGATGAAGTCTGAAAAGAGAGTGATAAGCAAAAGCTTTGTCCGCTTCAGGGGAGTGTAGCTGCTCGGGAAAAAGACAATACGCATACCCTCGCCGGCGTGAAGCGGGAGAACCATATTCAGAGCGTGTCCGATGCCTATTATTTCAAGTGACGTCATTGCGTCAATCTCGGGGTCGATTCCGCGGGTGTAAGCCAAGGCGCGGATATAATTTGAATAAATATATATTACAACAGCAAGAAATGCGAGAAACCAGTTTATTTTCGATTTGAATACTACGCTCATGTTAAGGTTTTTCAGCACAAGCACTGAGCAATATATTATAGCGGCGGTAACGATAAAGCCTGCGATTAGTTTTATCTTGGTTTTGGTGGGCATTAATTCACGTCCTTATTTTGCTAAAGGTGTTCCGGTTACCCTTGAAGTTTTTTATTTTTTTTATAAAGCGTTCTCGATTGATTTAAGGTAAGCTTTGCTAGTCACTGTCGCGCCGGAAACGGCGTCCACAGTTGTATTTTGTGCTTTGATGACGTTTTTAAACAAAGCATCGATTACCTCGCTCTTTGAAAAAGCAACATCTTTAATCAATTTAATATCCGTGATTTTGCCGCCTTTTACTGTTACGGCTACTTTATTTGTCCATCTGCCTTCGTTATATGTACCTTCATAATTGCCGTCGCTGAGGGAAGAGGTGTTAACACTGCCCACCTGAACCTTTGCGCCGGATTCAAGCCCTCGCGTCAGATAAAAAATGCCTACGGCAGCGACAATGACAAACGCTATAATTATAATGATAATTACTTTCAATACTCGCTTCATTATTACACTCCTAATTATTTGCGGAATTATTAATTTCTTACTAGTCTTTAACATTACGCCATTTAATCGGATGTGTCAATATATTCCTTTATATTTCAGATACAATACTTTTATGAGCAACAATAAGCGAGCTATGCCCCTACCGGGGTTTTAATACCGAAAATTCATTTGATTACACATTATAGACAATTTGATATATGTAATATTGTACAAATCAAATAGAAAAAGGAGCCCGAAAGGGCTCCTTC
>CAYQMY010000044.1:0-1504 GCA_964418735.1 uncultured Oscillospiraceae bacterium
AGGTCAGAAAAGAATCTCTTCACGATGCTTGCCCATATTTCTACTATCATGCCATAGCTGAACGAGTGGTTTAAACTTACATAAAACGGCTTTCTGCAAGAAGCCGTTTTGTTTCTGACGGTGAAAAGTTATGAATGGAAAAAAGCTCACAGCGTCGCTAATTGACTTTGCCCTGCATACAAGGTTTGAGGATATTCCGGCAGGCGTAATCGAAATGCAGAAGAAAAGTCTTCTTGATTCAATAGGCGTTATCTGCGCCGCAACAACGCTGGAGCCGGCTTGCAAGCCCTTTATTGAGTATGCAGAGGATGGCGCGAATAAGGACTGCACAATTTTCGGAACGGGTAAAAGAGCGTCGGTTGAGATGGCTGCAATGGCTAACGGCTCGCTGATTCATGCTTTGGACTATGAGGATGGCAATGATCTGTCAAAAGCTCATCCGAATACTGCTTCGACTCCGGTTATGCTAGCCTTTGGTGAAAGCCTTAATAAAAGCGGAAGAGATGTTCTTGCGGCTATGGTGATTTCGAGTGAGATATGCTGCCGCCTTAAAATGTCGCTGCTTACAAATGATCTTTTTGACTGCGGCTTTTATTCTCCGCCTATGTTCAGTGCTTACGGAGCTGTTTTCGGGGCAGCGCGACTCTTGGAGCTTGATGAAAACGAGACTCTTGACGCACTTTCAATCTGCATGACCCAAATTATGCTTCCAGGGCAGAGCGCCCGTTCGAGTCAGTCCGTACTTCGAGGGATACGTGAGGCCTTTTCTGCCAGGGCAGCCGCATTTGGCGCAATCATGGCTCAAAAAGGCCTTTTAGCGCGTATGGATGAGCCTTTTGAAGGAAGGCTTGGCCTATTCATGTCCTGTTTTCGAACTCAGTATGATCCTGATATAGTTCTTGATGGACTTGGGGAGAGCTGGGAGAGCGGACGCCTCCGTTTCAAGCCCTGGCCTTGCTGCGGTACTACACACGCTGTTTTGGATGTATTACTTAGTCTTATTAAAGAAAACGGTTTGAAGCAAGAAGATATCAAGGGAATTGACCTCATAGTCAATCCTGTGCACCTCAATGTCCTTGACCCGCATGAGGTGAAATACCGACCAAGGTCGCTTGCAGCGGCTAAGTTCAGCCTGCCTTTTTCAATTGCCTTAGGCGTTAGATATGGCAATGTTCTTCTTGATATGTACAAAGAAGATGAGCTTTTAAACCCCGCGTTGATGGTAATTATGGATAAAACAAGCTTTACTGTCCGGGAAGTAGACCCACAAAAGCCGAAAAGCCATTACAATGACGACCATGTGGAAGTCATAATAAAAACGCCCCGGGGTAAATTCAGTCGCGAAACCTTTTCGTCATCGGGAAGCCCAGAAAAACCTCTTAGCGATTTACAGCTTAAAAATAAGTTCTTTGACTGTATGAGCCATAGCGAGAAGCCTTACTCCGCCAATGATTGCCGCAAAATTTTTGAGGCTGTTCAAGATTTTGATAAGCTCACCGGTATA
>CAYQMY010000044.1:1604-12032 GCA_964418735.1 uncultured Oscillospiraceae bacterium
TACTTTTGAAAGGAATGCCGCTGATATGATGAAGAAAACCTACAGTCTAATGGTACCTATGCGTGACGGTGTTCGTCTTTCTACGGATGTCTATCTTCCGGAAAATGCAGTAGGAAAGATGCCTGCGGTGTTTGTGCGTCTTCCATATAGAAAGGACTTGTATTTTCAAGGAATAAACGGTGCAACCGCAGAGGCGATATATAATAAAGGTTATGCTTTTGTAATTCAGGATTGTCGCGGAAGCGGTGACTCCGAGGGTTATTATAAGCCTTGGACTCACGATGCCGAGGATGGCTACGATACTATTGAGTGGATGGCCGAGCAGGACTGGTGTACCGGAAAGGTGGGCATGTACGGAGCATCAAATCTAGGCTCCGTTCAACTTCTTGCAGCGTCCGAATGCCCCCCACATTTAACAACGATAGTTCCAATGGGCACTTCAGACGCTATGCCATTCTTTGAAAATGGAATTCTTAATCAGGCCGCCGTGACTATTTGGTATACCCAGCAGGCCATGAATTTTTCCACTCGCGAAGGCGTTGAGGAATCCAAGAAAAAACGTCTTATTAAGGACTTCGAAAAGATACTTTCTAACATGGAAGAGCAGTTTATGTTTACCCCCATGAAGGACGCCCCTTTTTGCAACGTCGAAGGCGTTGATATGGAGCGCTTTTATCAGGAATATCTTGAGTACATGGATACGCCCTCGCATTGGATGGATTTAAAATCCCCCTGTACTATTGTAAATATTGATATCCCTATTATGTTTCTCACCAATTGGTATGACCATTTGGCTCACAATATCTTCAGAATGTATAAGACCATAAAGGACCACGGAACTCCCCTTGCACAAAAGGAGCTGCGCTTATACATAGGTCCCTGGCGCGAGTACCCGGGTATTGAGGGTACTGATAAAGGCTTATGGGGAAATGACCGACCACTTTCTGAAATCCTGATTGATTGGTTTGATTACTGGCTTAAGGGACAGGATAATTGCATTGCCACAAATCCTCCGGTCTATTTACATACAATGGGGAAAGTAGTATGGCGATATGAGAATAGCTGGCCTTTGCCAAAGACCAGCTTTACAAAGTACTACTTGAGCTCAAAAAATGGCGCAAATTCTATAAACGGCGACGGCTGCTTGAAAACGAAGCAGCCTTTCTCCGAAAGAGCATACGATGAGTACATATATGACCCCGCAAAGCCTGTTCCCACTCGCTCTGGAATAGTAATTAACCCCTCTGACAAACTCCTCCAAAACCAAATTGATGTTGAAATGCGTGAAGATGTTCTGGTTTACACCACCGACCCACTTGAAGAGGATACCGAGATTACAGGGCCGATAATGGCTCATGTTTGGGCTTCCTCAAGCACGGTTGATACGGACTTTACAGCGAGGCTCACTGATGTGCATCCTGACGGCACATCCTATAATGTTTGCGAAGGAATTATTCGCGCTAAGTTCCGAAACGGTGTAGACAAATGTGAGCTGATTATTCCCGGTGCAGTCTACGATTACCGCATCGATATGAGCTCGACAGGAATGGTGTTCAAAAAAGGCCATTCTATTCGACTGCAGATTGCCAGCAGCAACTTCCCAAAACATGACAGGAACATGAATACAGGGCACAAAGTCGGAGTGGATACGGCTGGTATTATAGCAACGCAGAGGATATTCCATGACTTGGAGCATCCCTCATATTTGCTTTTACCTGTCATAAAAGAGAGCTGATATTATGACGAATTTGACTGAACAGCTCGCAAAATATGCTTCCAATCTGCGCTTTGAAGACCTGCCAGAAAAAGCAGTTTATGTTCAGAAACGGTCTTTTGCAGACGCGCTTGCTTGTATGGTGGCCGGTAGCGGATATTCGAAAGAAAGCAGCACTTTTGTTCGTTATGCGCTGTCGCAAAACCGTCGTGGGCGCTGCACTCTGCTTGGAGCCGAGGAAAAGACACTTCCAGGGTTTGCGGCGCTTGCCAATGGCGCACTATCCCATGTGCTGGATTTTGAAGATTCCCATGAGAAGGCTCTGGTTCACCCGAATTCAGTTTCTATTCCTACGCTCATGTCACTTGCACAGGAAATGGGGGAGGTTTCCGGTAAGCAATTTATTACTTCAATGATAGTTGCCAGTGATATTTGCTGCCGCTTGGATCTTGGAATAAAAGAAGACCTATTAAAGTATGGCTGGAATATGCCTCCGATACACGGTGGGGTCGGAGCGGTTATGGGTGCATCTAACATGCTCGGCTTAGACGCAGAAAAAATTCAGGATGCTGTTGCAATACAGATGACCTCAATGAACTCAAGCGCTCAGGCTGCAATAAGTAAAGATTCGGTTATCCGTGCAGTACGGGATGGATTCGCGGCTCAGGCTGCCGTGGGTGCGGGTTTGATTGCTAAGGAGGGAATACCAGCCCGATTTGATCAGGCGCTGGAGGGTAAGCTTGGGTATTTTCACGCTTACGCAAGGGGCAATTACGACCCCGAGACTGTGGTTGACGGCCTTGGTCAGCACTTTGAAAGCGCAGAAATAAGCTTTAAGCCCTGGCCCTGCTGCCGCGCTACCCATGCGGCACTCGAAAGCGTCCGGGCACTTAAGAAGGAACATAAGATAGATCCTAGGGAGATTGAAAATATCCATTTGGTAATGCAGGAGATTGGCAAAATGGTTTTTGAACCTCCCGAAATTAAGTACAACCCGAGTCTTGCGGAAATTGCGAAGCTTAGCATGCCTTTTGTGATAGGAACGATGCTTACATACGGCGCAGTCGAATTGGAGAGCTTTTCTGAAGAGCGTCTTCATAATACTGAGGTTCTATCTTGCGCAAGAAAAGTAACCTATGAAATAGATGAGACCCTGACCAAGGAACAGAATAAGAAAACCGTTATTATTATGACAATGAAGGATGGACGGCAAATCTCTGCAGAAAACAAATTTCCCCTTGGCTGCTCTGAAAATCCGCTTTCTGATGCTGATCTTTATGCCAAGTTTAAAAGCTGTATGGGGTCGGGTATAAAAGCTTTTTCTCAAACACAGATAGATCAGCTTTTCAATATAATTATGTCCCTTGACAGTATCGGCAATATAAACAATTTACTGGACTTGCTTTAAAAAAGATAACTATATTTGCAAACGTCTGCTCTCCTGTCAAGAGATAAACTATTATTTCGGGGATCAGGGTATGGACACCGGAATCAATAAAATAGAAAGCGACCAAGGCGGACTTGTTTAGGCACGGAAAGAAAAGGAGGCTTATATGTTAAGAAGAGTTACAGTTGAAAACGGAATAGTTGAGGGGCGTCCGGCAGCAGACCCGCGTATAACTGTTTACAAGGGGATTCCCTTTGCTGCACCGCCTACAGGAGATAATAGGTGGCGTGCTCCGCAGCCCGCTCAGAATTGGGAGGGCATTCTTAAGGCTTATGAGTTTGGACCTATTGCAATGCAAAATGCTCCCGGCCTAGATCCTGATGACATTTACACTAAGGAATGGCATGTTGATTCCACTGTTCCGATGAGTGAGGACTGCCTTCAGCTCAACGTATGGGCACCTGCAAAGAAGGCCGACGAAAAGCTCCCCGTTATGGTCTGGATATTCGGCGGCGGTTTGAGTGTCGGATATCCGTCCGAAATGGAGTTTGACGGTGAGAGAATTGCCCGCAGGGGTGTGATACTCGTTAGTTTGAACTACCGCCTAAATGTATTCGGATTTATGACGCATCCCGAGATAACCGCAGCGGATCCTGAAAAGGCGGCAAATTTCGGACACTGGGATCAAAAATTTGGAATTGAGTGGGTAAAGCGCAACATTGCTGCGTTCGGTGGAGACCCTGCGAATATCACCGTTTTTGGACAGTCCGCGGGTGGCGGCAGTACAATGGTGCAGGTTACTTCACCGCTTAATAAGGGGTTGTTTCAAAAGGCAATAGCACAAAGCGCTTCTGGCCTTCTGGGGCCGAGCATGAACAGTCTTTATCTCAGCGAGGCTGAAAAATATGGCGAGAAGTTCTTTGAGTTTCTTGGCGTCAAATCCCTTAAGGAGGCAAGAGCTTTAGATGCCAAAACTGTCCTCGAAAAAGGCATTGAATTCTCATCTGTTTACCGCTGGGACTGTGTTGTTGACGGTACGCTTATACCCGATTACCCGACCTATACGATAATGGACGGAAAGCGCAACGATGTAGAGCTTATGATTGGACATACTGCGGATGAATTTCCGATAGTTCCGAATGTGTCATCGTATGAAGAGCTCGAAAGCCATGCGCGTGAGAAATTCGGAAAATATGCAGACCGATACCTTGAAATCTGCAAAAAGAGTGCCGAAAACCTTGATGATATGATAAAGAACGGTACATATAACAGATTTGAGCTTGGCAACCTCCTCTGGGCGGACGAAAACGTGAGGCAGAATGCTTCGAAGCTTTATCTTTACTGCTTTGATCCCGAAATACCGGGACCCGACGACCCGGGAGCCTTCCATTCGTCCGAGCTGTGGTTCGTTTTTGAAACCCTCTCGAAGTGCTGGCGTCCGTTTAAGGGAAAGCACTATGACCTATCTAGGCTGATGTGCAATTACTGGACGAATTTTGCGAAAAACGGCAATCCGAACGGACTTGACGCGGACGGAAGCGCTATGCCTGAGTGGACGGAGTTTACAGCGAACAGTCCTTACGCGATGAGCTTTAAGGACACCGCTGAAATGGATTTTAGCCCAAGAGGCGAGAAGAAGGACATGCTTATGGAGTTTTTCACCGAAAGGCTGCTTCAAAGAGATTTGAGGGGTTATTTTCCAATAAAAAAGCTTGTAGTGAAGCAGGTGACATAATAATTTAGTGCGATTAACAGTCTATTATCTTAATAAGCAAAGCGCCGAAAACCATTTGTTTTCGGCGCTTATCTATTAAAGGAAACCATAATTCTGTTAACGTATTTTGACATGATTTGGGCGCTTTTGTCGGAATATGTTGATTTTTAGCTTTAACACAGATACAATATTATCAACACTGGCAATGTTTATGATAAAAGCCGCTTTGAGGGCACGATTTTTAGCATTAATTAATATATAGCCCCAAAAATATGCGCAAATACTGCATGAAATAAGAAGAGGTACCCCTGCAGCGGGCTTAATAAAAAATGCGGAAAGAGGTGTGGTTATGGTAATTCTCAATAATAAGAGAATGGTTCAAAAAGAACATCTCCCATATACTTCTCTCGTACTAAAAAGCAAGAATATCGTTGTTTGTGTTGTACTTTTTATTCTTATAACTTCATCTAATCTATCGTCCCCCTGCTTTGCCGCGGATAAAACAATAAGCTGGACAGACTCCGAAATTGCATTTATGAAAGAACATAATGTTATAAGGCTTGGAGTAGACCCCGGGTTTGTACCATTCGAGTTTGTTGACGACAATGGTGATTATAAGGGAATAACCGCAGACTATCTTGCCTTGATTAGTGAAAAAACCGGAATTAAGTTTGAAGTAGTCAAGGATCGGACTTGGCCTGAAGCCTACAATATGGCGCTGGCGGGGGATGTTGATGCATTGCCTGCTGTTGGTAAAACAGAAGAAAGAGAAAAACAATTCCTCTTTTCGGAGCCTTATTACTACTTCAAAAGAGTAATCGTAACCCGAGATACAGACACCGACATATCGGGCATGGCAAATTTAGAAGGTTATGCAGTAGCTGTGCAGCGCAACAGCTCTCACCACAGCTATCTTTTGTCGTACCCGAAGATAAATCTCAGTCTTTATGATTCGGTTGAAGCTGCGCTGACTGCGGTGGCAACCGGCACGGAAAAAGCATTTGTCGGAAATCTTGCCACAACGAATTACCTGATACGTTCAAACGGCTTGACTAATCTCAGATTTGTATCCTTTGAAGCCGAAAAACAACAGGCTTTGTATCTTGCGGTTCGCAAAGATTGGCCTGAGCTGGTAAGCATTTTTAACAAAGCTATGGATGCAATATCAGAGAGTGAAAAGCTGAATATTAATAATAAGTGGATTGACCTGAAAGCGGAGATCGACTATGGCCCGATTGTTCGTATTATTGTAATTATCAGTACCTTTATTGCCGCCGTAATGGGGGTGTCTTTCTTTTGGATAGTTCGCCTGAGAAAAGAAATTCGTCAAAGAAAAGAGATTCAAGCAGACCTCGAAAAGGCCAGGCAAGAAGCAGTTGAAGCAAATGAATTCAAGTCCAGCTTTATGGCAAGGATGTCTCATGAAATCCGCACTCCGCTTAACGCAATTACCGGTATGGCATACCTTCTGAAAAAGACCAGTCTCACGTTAACTCAAAAAATGTATGCCGACAGGATTACGCAGGCCTCCTCCAACATGCTGAGCATCATTAACGATATCCTGGATTATTCAAAAATCGAGGCAGGAAGGGTGGAGCTCGAAAACGCCTCATTCTGCATGGATCAGGTTATTCAGGATGTTGTAAATATAGTTTCCTACAAAATTGACGAGCAGGAAATCGGGTTTAGATTATCAAAAGACCCTCTCGTTCCAAACTGGTTCTTCGGAGACTCAAAGCGTATTGAGCAGATACTGCTTAATGTTCTGAACAATGCGGCGAAGTTTACCAGTGAAGGTGAGGTGTCCCTGGATATTCGACTCGTTGCCAAGGAAAACGAGAAGTATCACATTTCGTTTACAGTAAGAGACACCGGAATCGGCATGGATGCAGATCAGGTTAAAAGATTGTTTCTTCCATTTACACAGGCTGACAGCAGCATAACCCGTAGATTCGGAGGCACGGGCCTTGGCTTGTCTATAGTTAAAAACCTCATTGATATGATGGGCGGTGAAATTCAGGTTTTCAGTACAGCGGACGAGGGCTCTACCTTTATCATTCATCTATCCTTAAGTGTAGATAAAGAAAAAGAGGATGTTTACAAAAAGACATTATCCGGAGAGCACTTCAAAAATATCACTACGCTTGTTTTAGAGAAAACCGGAGCAAACATGAACCTGATTGAGAGCTACCTCAGCGCTTTCGGGATGCACTGCGAGCTTACCACCTCTCAGGCCAGTGCGCTGAATATGCTGGAGTCTGCCGATGGCAGGTTTGCGAAGCCCTTCGATCTGTTTATTATAGATTATGAAACTATAGCACCAGATGCCTTCAAGTTTGTTGAAGACATACGCAGCAACAAAAAGATTGCTAAAAAACCGAAGTTTATAATGTTATTGCCAATGATGAGGGAAGATTTGTTTGACAGGCTAAACGAATATGGAATAGAAATAGGTATTGGTAAGCCCATTATCCCTTCAATACTCTTTAACGGCATATTGGATATTTTCAAGCTGAAAGCGCTTTCGGCCGCACAAACCTCCGAGGACGACAACGGTTTGGCATATATGGATAAACCCTATAAAGTGTTGGTGGCAGAGGATAATAAAACCAATCAGCTGATTGCGAAATCTCTTTTGCAGCAAATTGGCATCGAGGTTATTCTGGCCTCTAACGGGAAGGAGGCCGTGGAGCTATATGGTCAATTTAATAAAAATATTGATTTAATCCTCATGGACCTCCATATGCCTGTTATGAACGGCTATGAAGCTGCGCAGGAGATTAGAGAAATATCAACAGCCACTCCAATAGTCGCAATGACCGCTGATGTAATTTTGGGGGTCAAGGAGAAGTGCGAGCAGAGCGGGATTTATTATTATATTAGCAAGCCCTTTGATCCAAACCAGTTTCTCAAAACTATCAAAGAGCTTATTATAAATAATCATAATGAAGGCTCAAGGGAGCCCGAGATACTCGATACGAACTCCGGCTTAAAAAGCATTGGGGGAAATAACGATATTTACCGGCAGGTTCTAACCGAGTATTTCGAAGAAAACCAAGAAACGCTCAAAAAGCTTTCACTTGCAATCGATGAAAAGCGATATTCCGATGCAGCACAGATTGTACATAAGGTAAAAAGCAGTTCGGGGAGTATAGGCGCCAAACCCTTATACGAGCTTTCAATAAAGCTGCAAAAAGCGTTGGATGATAAAAAAGAAGAGGCGATAGTTTTGCTTCATAAGGATTTTAAACTGAAACTAAGGCGGCTGCTTGAGGAAATTAGAGAATATCTGGGCTGAGAATACGCGAGATAAGATTTTAGGAGGTTAATTTATGGCTGCAAAAATTTTGGTTGTTGATGATTCCGGAACAGATAGAAAAATTATTAAAAGCATGCTTGAGGAATATGAAGTCCTTCTAGCCTGCGATGGAGTTGAGGCCCTCTGCACAATTGATGCCAATCCGGACATTGACTTAATGATACTTGATCTTAATATGCCTAATATGAACGGCTTTCAGGTGCTTGAAATGCTGAAATCTAATAAACGGGATAGAAGATTGTGCACCATGATCTTAACCAACTACGATGAAATGGAAAACGAAATAAAGGGCCTCCAGCTAGGTGCCGTGGACTATATAAGGAAGCCTATAAATATGGAATCCTTGAGAGCGAGAATTAATATTCATATCGAATTGTTAAAGGTCCAAAATGTACTTGAACAAAAGCTGAACGAACAGAAACTAACCTTTGACATGATTTTTGATCAGGCGCCTATTGGCATTGCTATTTCACAAAGCTGCGACACGGAGAACCCCGAGGGTACAATTACAAGAATAAACTCGATGTATGAAAAAATTACTGGCAGAACTTTAGAAGAGCTTGCAAAATTGGGATGGGAAAAAATTACTCATCCTGACGACCTTGAAGAGGATTTGAAATACTTCAGAAAGCTACAAAGCGGTGAAATTAAAAGTTACTCGCTAGAAAAGCGATATATAAAGCCTGACGGAAGCTTTGTGTGGGTATATATGGTCGTGGCCGCACTTACTTCTAACCGATGCAACTACATATGCCTTATTCAGGACATCTCGGAAAGAAAGAAGATTGAAAGCAACCTTAAATACATAAATGAACACGACAAATGGACGGGTCTTTATAATCGTGATTATCTTGGGAAGATGCTTCAGCGTGACTTAGAACAAATGCAAATGCTCAAAGCAGCACTAATAAGCGTAAATTTGAGCACTGTTCAGCTATTAACAGTGAATTATGGGTTTAATTATACTAGGAATTTGATAAAAAAAGCTGCTGTAGCACTCAGCCGGTATTGCAATGAGAAGATTATGCTGTTCAACACATCTGAAAATCATTTTGTATTCTATCTGCTGGATTACGAGGATAAAAAAGCGCTGAAAGAATTTAGTCAAGTTATAGCGGATACATTAGAATCCTTGTTGGTGACAGAGAGAATCGGCGGCGGTATAGGTGTTTTGGAGATTGGAAATGATAGCAGCCTTAATGTCGATTTGCTCCTGAGAAGGCTTTTGATTGCGTCTGAACGGGCTATAAATGTCTTTGAAAAAGACTTTAGTGTTTGCTTTTACGATAAAGAGATTGAGGCTCTTGTAGATCGTGAGGGGGAAATAAGACAGGAGCTTTCCAGAATAGCCTTTGATGATAATTGCGGCGAGCTGTTTTTGCAATATCAGCCGATTCTGGATTTGAAAACTGATTCTGTCTGCGGCTTTGAAGCATTAGCTAGATTGAAAACAGAAAAGCTCGGACTGGTTTCGCCCGTGGAGTTTATTCCTATAGCAGAAAAAACAAAGCTTATAATTCCTATTGGAAAGCAAATCATTCTAAGTGCGTTTCGTTTCATTAACAAATTAAAGGAACATGGGTATGGAGATATCGATGTCTCCGTCAATATTTCCGCGATTCAACTATTCGCACCTGATTTTACGAAGGAATTATTGGAAATGATTAGGACGATGGGAGTTAACCCTCAGAATCTTGTCATTGAGATTACCGAATCGGTATTTTCTTCCGACTATGACTATATAAATAACATTATTGGTAAGCTTAGAGCTGATGGGATATGTATCGCCATTGACGACTTTGGGACGGGCTTTTCTTCCTTGGCCCGAGAGAGGGAGCTGAATGTTAACTGCCTGAAAATCGATAAGTACTTTATTGATAAGCTGATGATAGTCGGTCCCAGTAAAGCTATAACCGGGGATATTATTTCAATGGCGCATAAGCGCGGACACTTTGCAATAGCAGAAGGTGTGGAAACCCAAGAGCAAAAACAATATTTGCTTAACAACGGCTGCGACAAGATACAGGGGTATCTGGTCGCCAAGCCTCTTTATGAAGAGGAGGCAATAGCAATGCTTGGGAAATAAGCTATGGATAAGCTAAGCACTGATTAGAATTCTGCCTTTGCACCACAAGAACCCCTGTAATCGAGCGGTTACAGGGGTTCTTCTTTTTCAGGATACAAGTCAATATTTATACAAAAAAACCACTACATGCTATAGACTTTAATTGAAATATTTGGTAATATAAGTAAAAACAAAAATTTCCAAAAACAGATGTTGAACCGGGCACTGT
>CAYQMY010000045.1:0-11955 GCA_964418735.1 uncultured Oscillospiraceae bacterium
GCTATGCAGGGCAGATAATCCGAACGTTCGTAACGCCTGTTGACCGCGAGCATCATATCGCAAATTTCGCGTCCCATAGGCGTTTTACGAAAATTCGGGATTTTACAGAGTGTTCCTGTAAGAAAAACTGCGTTTTTATCCTCTTTGTCGGAAAACATAAGCTCGCGGGCAAGGACGGTTATTATAAGCTTGCTGCCATTGCCGCTCTTATTATTAAACGAGCGCGCCTCGCCCCTTATATATAATTTACTGCCTTCCGCTATTTCTACTTTTTTAAGCATAGCCGCGCTGATAACGACATTTATCCTGTCGGTCGTTCCTGACAGCCGCTCTATTTCAAGCGGAAACATATAATAGTCTTCTGTTCTGCTCCTGTGAGAAAATTCGGGTTTCCCGCCAAGCACTCCGATGAGTTCAACCAGATTATTCGTCCACAGTTCCTCCATGCTTACCATTCCTTTCAAGCCAGCTTCCTGTGGACAGTATATTCGGGTATGTCCTCTCTTATAACAAGCCTTAGAAGAAATCGCTGAGCTTTTCGGGAGGCACGCCGTTAATCAGAAACATGCCAACGACTGCCAGAAAGCTCTCTTCGGACAAGCCCTCGGGACGGCGCAGCGAGATTTCCTGTCTGTCTATTATTTCGCCGTCAAGAGTCGGGAGCTCACGTTGCAGTGAAATAACGGTTTCATACTCTGATATACTGGATGGCGAAATCGTGCTTTTCTCGGATAGCCCGTAGCTCACCACACAGTCGGCGTCGTAAAAGCCCAAAAGCTCGGAGCCCGTATCGGGCACAAGGAGTATTTTACAGCTCTGCGGGTTCTTTTCGCCTTCGTCCATTGCCGATTTCGGCGGAATCACTATCAGGTTTTTTTTCATATAAAATAACATTCCTTTCGCATAATTCAAAGCACGAAACGACCGTAGCTGGCTTAGTGGAAAGTTCAAGAAAAACAGCACTAGTGTCTCAAAAATAGTTTTAACGCCAAATCACCTTTTATGCATTTCCCGGAAAACACTAAGACTTTGTTCAAATGCAAGGTTTTCGAGCATACATGCTCAAAAACCTTGCATTTTATCGCAGATTAATCTGACGCCAATAGGCTTAGTAGCTGCTGCTCTGTGTCTGTCCGGAGCTCTTACTCTGGCTTTGTCCGCTTTGACCTTGTCCCTGCATGCCCTGTCCGGGCTGCTTGCTTTGTCCCATACCTGATATAATCTGAGGAATCTTGTCCATTATGGTGCTGGCGTTTGAGCCCATAGGAAGCAGTGAAACGTTCTGGTTGTCAATCAAAATAACAGCGTCGGTGCAAAGCTTTGCTCCGAGTCCCAAGGCTCCTGTTCCTGTCTCTGTGCTGCCCGAGATTTTACCCATACCGGAGGAATTCGAGCCCATGTTCGCGTTCCCGCCGCCGTAGCCAACGGTAATCGAAACCACGGGCAGAAAGGTTTTGTCGCCCTGAGTTACAGGCTTTCCAATGATACCCTCGTTCTGGGTGAAGTTTTCAAGGCTTTTAAACAGAGTATCTACATTTTGGTTCAAGGTTGTCTGATCCATGCTTTTTCTCCTTTTGATTTTTTAGATTTTAGCATTATGAGATTTGCTATGGTTTTTCCCATATTGATTTTGATATTTGCCGAGATTAGGATATATTCTTCATAAGGCAAAAAGTTCGGGTATTGCTTCAGCTCTTTTATCCCGACAATTGAATTAAACGAGCTTATTAATCCGCATAATACACCTGTGACTGCGGGCTCGTTTAAGCCGTAAAAAATCTCTACTCTACTGTCCTGAACGCTTAAGGCCTTTAGCTGATCAACCCTTCCCCTCCTCTTTTTTCCGGAGGCTTTAGTCATCAGCCTGGATATGAGCTTTTTATTAAAGATATAAAGCGAGATTTTAAGTCTTGTATCCGCAGGCTTTGCCGTTATTTTTATTAGCGGCTTAAGCCAAAACGCCGTTGCGTGCATATCCATTTTGTCGCTGTCGAATACAAAGCGCACTTCAAGCGGATACTTATAAACGAGATATATGAGCATAGCGCATAGAAGAAGCAAAAACAATAAGAAATACATAATTTTTCCTCAGGTAAACACAAGTTCAATCCGTTACCCGAACATATTATTGCCCCGACTCAGGCATACTAACGATGTGAAATAATGCCAGTTTTTAAAATCGCGGAGGTAAAGTATGGTATCTAAAAAATCTGTGATAACCTTCGGTATGGTTGCCATACCGATTGCGATGTATACGGCGACACAGGACAACGATATTCACTTCAATCAGCTTCACAAGGAGGACAACAGCCGTATAAGGTATAAGAAAAGCTGCGCCCACTGCGGCAAGGAAATTACGGCTGAGGACATTGTAAAGGGCTTTGAATACGACAAGGAAAAGTATGTAGTCGTAACGGACGAGGAAATCGAAAAAATTAAGACCGAAAAGGAAAAGTCCATTCAGATTCTGCACTTTGCGCAGCTGAACCAGATTTCACCGGTTTACTATGACAGGACCTATCAGGCCGCGCCCGAAGCCGGCGGTGAAAAGGCCTTTGAGCTTTTGCGCGCCGCCCTGATGGCCGAGCAGAAGATTGCGGTCGGTAAAACCGTCATGGGCACAAAGGACACTCTGATGGCTATTATTCCGCGCGAGGACGGCATTTTAATTTCAACAATGTTTTACGCGGACGACATAAGGGAGCTGCAAAAGCAGTATAACAAGCCCGGTGTTTCAGAGCAGGAGCTAAACATGGCAAAGGTGCTTATCGGTTCGATGGACACTCCCTTCGACCCTGAAAAATATAAGGACGAGTATCAGGAAAAGCTTCGCGGGCTCATAGAAACAAAGATTTCCGGCAAGGATGTCGTCGCTGCCGAGCCGCAGAGCACAGGCAAGGTGATAGACCTGATGGACGCGCTCAAGGCCAGCGTCGAAAGGGCGCAGAAGGAAAAGGTAACGGCGTAAATATATGACTCAAATACTCGAAGAATACAACCGAAAAAGAAACTTTGAAAAGACCAAGGAGCCTGAGGGCGAGGCGTCCGACTCCGAGGCTGGGCTCAGATTTGTCGTGCAACACCATCTGGCGCGCAGAGATCACTATGACTTTCGCCTTGAGTGGGAGGGCGCTTTGCTCAGCTGGGCGGTTCCGAAGGGCCCCTCCTACGATACCCGAGATAAAAGGCTTGCGATTCAGGTTGAAAACCACCCGCTGGATTACAGAAACTTTGAGGGAACTATTCCAAAGGGCGAATACGGCGGCGGCACAGTCATGCTTTGGGACGAGGGCTTTTTCGAGCCTGCTTTTGATTTTGGGGAAGGCCTTAAGAAAGGTGCGCTTAAGTTTATCCTTCACGGAAGGCGGCTTAAAGGCAAATGGGCCTTAGTGCGGCTCAAAAAGGACGAGGGCGATGCTAAGGACAACTGGCTTTTGCTGAAGGAAAGGGATGAATACGCAAAAACCTCGGAGGGAATTTCGGAGTTTGATACCAGTGTCAGAACCGGGCGCGATATGAGCGAAATTGAGGAGGGTCAGGCGAAAATAACAGCAAAAAACCCCTTCGACTCGGTTGAGGTTCAGCTCGCAAAGCTCGTGACTACAGTACCCGAAAGCGGAGATTGGCTTTACGAGCTGAAGTACGACGGCTATAGGATTTTGGCTTATATCGATAGCTCCGGCGTTCGGCTTATGACTCGAAACGGCAAGGACTACACAGTCAAGTTCCAAAGTGTTGCCGCTTCCCTGCTCGACTGGGCAGGCGGAAGGGCGATGGTGCTCGACGGCGAAATGACGGTTTCTGACGAATCAGGCAGGACGGATTTTCAGGCTCTTCAAAGCTACCTGAAAAATCCCGGGGGGCAGAGCCTTGCCTATATCGTTTTCGACCTTCTGGCACTCGACGGTGCCGACCTTCGTGGAAAGCCCTTAACGGAGCGAAAAAAGACCCTTGAAGCGCTTTTTAAGGATACTCCGAATAACCTTCGTTACAGCAGACACGTTGAAGGAGGCGTAAAGGAAAGCTTCACGGCGGCCTGTGAAATGGGTATGGAGGGAATTATAGGCAAAAAGGCAAGCTCTGTCTACAGCGGAACAAGAAACGGAGACTGGATAAAGCTCAAGTGCGATAAGCGGCAGGAATTTGTTATCGGCGGCTACACGCTTTCCGAAAAAAGAACGAGCGGCATTAGCTCGCTCATTCTCGGTGTATACGAGGGTGCTGATTTGATTTATACCGGTCGCGCGGGCACGGGTCTGAGCGAAGCCGAGATGAAAACGCTCGAAGAAAGGTTCAGAGGAAGCGAAAGAGAGCTTTCGCCCTTCAAAGCCGCGCCCAAACCAAGAACAGGGGAGCAAATAACATGGCTTGAACCGAGTTTAGTCGCGGAAATACGGTTTGCCGAATGGACAAAGGAAGGTCTTTTGAGGCAGGCAAGCTTCAAGGGACTGAGAACGGACAAAGACCCTAAGCAAGTAAAAAGAGAAAAGGCGGATGCTGAGCCGGTCGCTCAGGCATCCGCCGGAGATAAGCCTATGGAAGCGGCAAAAAACGGACTTTATATAGAGGGAATTAAAATTACCCACCCCGACAAGGTCTTGTTCGACGACCCGAAAACCACTAAGGCGGATGTAATACATTACTACGAAAGGGTTTCGGAGCGCATGCTTCCCTACGTTTCGCACAGGATTTTAAGCGTTGTCCGCTGTCCAAAGGGCATAACGGAAACCTGTTTCTACAAGAAGCATCCGGGAACCTCCGCCAAGGGTGTTGCCATTGTCCCTGTTACCTCAAGCAGCGGAGAGGCTGAAGAGTATTTCTATATTGAGAACAAGGTGGGACTTATTTCAGAAGCGCAGATGGGAACTCTTGAGTTTCACACCTGGGGCAGCCGCGCGGAGGATATTGAAAAGCCCGACATGATGGTGTTCGACCTTGATCCGGACGAGGGTATGGATATAGACAGGGTGCGTCAGGGCGTCTTGGATTTAAAAAGCATCCTTTCAGAGCTTTCGCTTACTTCGTTTCTTAAGACCAGCGGCGGCAAGGGCTATCATGTGGTTGTGCCGCTGAGGCCCTCAGTTTCATGGGATGCGTTTCATGACTTCGCAAGGCGCGTTGCGGAGGTTATGGAGCAGAAGTGGCCGGAGCGCTATACAAGCAACGTCAGAAAGAATAAGCGCAGCGACAAAATCTTCATCGACTGGATTCGAAACGGCAGGGGCGCGACTAGCGCAGCCCCCTATTCTCTTAGGGCGAGAGCAGGCTGCAGGGTATCAATGCCCATAGGCTGGGAACAGCTCGATACTGTCGCACCTAATGGCATCGACATGCGAGAGGCGCTTTTGAGAATCAAAAAAGCTGACCCGTGGAAGGATTTTTTCACCACGGATCAGCTTCTTAAGCACACAATTAACGCTTAACGCCGGAGACGGCGTACATATCATCGTCCGAGATCACGGTTTCTACATCGAAGTAAGGCTTAAAAAGCTCTTTCAGCTCATTTTCGTGCATAAGCCCTAGCGAGACCTTTGCGGCGCTGCCTGCATGGTGATGATCGAGCTGAGCGCGGCTCATGCCGTGGGCAACGGTCAGTCTGCCGCCCTGTTTAAGCTTTTCCGCGAGGCTTGCGATAAGCTGCGAGGGCTTTGGGAAGTGCGGAAAGGCGTTATAAACGACGCAGCTGTCGAAGGGCTCTGAAAAGCCAACCTCCTCAATGTCGCCGTTTATCAGTTCTACACGCGGGTCCTTAAACTTTTCACTCGCAATTTCAATCATGGCGGAGGAAATGTCAACGCCCGTCAAATGACCGATATTCCTTGAAAGGTAGTCAGGAAAAAGCACTCCCGTTCCGCAGGCGACGTCCAGCACACGGACGCCCTCGGTAATGCCCGCTATATCCAGTATCTTTTCTATTTTCCAATCGTGGCGCACGAGAGTTTTATCCCAGTTTGGAGCAAGCCCGTCAAAAAACTCAATAATATCCTTCTTGTTCATTCTATCCTGCCTTTATAAAAATTAACTGCGGATTATCTCGGGGTAGCGTACAGAAATCAGCCTTGCCTTCTGAAGCGCAAATACAAGCGCTGGAACAAGCGCCAGCTGAATAATGATGCCCGGAAGGCTTGTCACGAAATGGGCAGTTACCCAAGCGGTGAGTGAGTATTTTCCCGCCGAGAAGATAAGCGCCTTCGCTATACCCGCCAGTACGCGTCCGAAGATCATTGCAGCGACGAGGCTTATATAAAGGTCAGCCAAAATAGCCTTGGTGCGTACAAGTCCCATGAAAAGGCCGGTAAAAAGGCCGTAAGCGGCAAGCTCAACCATCATGGAAGGCAGAATGGCCATTGGAGGCATGCCTGTGAAAAGACTAGAGAGCAGGGGGCCGACAAGCCCGCAAAGAAGTCCGAGGGGAGCGCCGCAGATAAGTCCGCAGAGCAGAACTGGTATATGCATGGGAGCAAAAATACTGCCTGCGTTTTTTACTGAATGAAACGCCATGGGCAAAACCACGCAAAGCGCGATGCAAACCGCTGTAATAAT
Organism: uncultured Oscillospiraceae bacterium; assembly: GCA_964418735.1. Lineage (GTDB taxonomy): Bacteria > Bacillota > Clostridia > Oscillospirales > Oscillospiraceae > DUPK01. The sequence continues at coordinate 6,544 of CAYQMY010000045.1, forward strand.
TGTTTTTTTTACGTAGGTCATCTTTGTCATAATGATTCCTCCTGTTTCTTACTTAATTATTAGATATATAGCTCAACTATACAGATTGCCGCGCTGATGAGAAGCGCCGCCAAATCCCACGCTTTAAGCGGATCCTTCTTCCTCTTCGTACGGTTTTTCGCGCCCCTGTAGCCTCTGGCTTCCATAGCGGTCGAAAGTTCGTCCGCCCGCCTGAAGGCTGAGACAAAAATAGGAATTACCATGGGAATTACGCTTTCGGCCTTGTGCCTGAGCTTTTTGCTTTCAAACCTTGCTCCGCGAGCCGTCTGTGCCTTTTTTATCATATCCGTTTCTTCGAGCAGCGTTGGGATAAACTGTATCGCCACGCTTATTATCATCGCGACGTCCTCAACGGGAACTTTGATTATTTTCAGCGGCTTCATCAGACTCTGCAGCGCGGAGGTCATATCCATTGGTGCAGTCGTGCATGTCAGAACGGAGCTTAAAACCATGAGCAGCGCGACGCGCAAAACTACGTTGGCGCCCTGTATGACTCCTGCTGAGGAAAATCTGAAAATCCACCACGAGAAAATCGTGCTCTCGGCGTCAAAGAAAAAGGCGTTCATGAGGAAGATTATCAGAAAAAACAGCCATAGCCTTCTTATAGCCCCAAGCGCGGTGCCGAGCGGCAAACGCGATATCCAAAGCAGCGCTGCCGTAAAGCAGAGAAGCGCAGCATAGCCCGCGAAGGAGGAGGCCAAAACCACCGCTGCTATTAAAACAATGAAGCTCAGTAGCTTTGCTCTGGCGTCCAAGCGGTGTATCGGAGACTCTCCGTAAATATATTGTCCTGTCGGCAAACGGCTCATAGGCGCTCACCGCCCTTCAGGCGCTCCTTAAGCGCGGATACGAGCCCGTCACAGCTGACAATATCACGGGGCATTTCAATTCCGCGCACGGAGAGCATATCGGCGATCAGCCTCGGCTGGCTTACTCCGAGTCTCAGCTCCTCCATGCGCTTTACATCGGAAAAAACCTCTCTGGTTTCACCGTCCATTATAAGTCGGCCGGCGTCAAAAACTATAATGCGCTTTGCGTACTCGGCCATGCTGTCGGTGTTATGAGATACCGTAATTATAGTTGTTCCCTTTTCGTTTATGTCGGAAATCAGCTTCAGAAAGGCCTCCCTGCCGAGCGGGTCAAGCCCCGCTATAGGCTCGTCGAAAATTACGATCTTCGGCCTTACTGCGAGCACTCCCGCAATCGCGACTCTGCGCTTTTCCCCTCCCGAAAGGGCGAGCGGAGACTGGTTTTTTATCGAATCGAAGGAAAAGCCCATTATTTCAAGCGCCCATTTGACGCGCTCCGTCATTTCCCCGCGGTCAAGTCCGCTGTGCTTCAATCCGAAGGCGACGTCCTTTTCGACTGTCGTCTCAAAGAGCTGGTACTCGGGATACTGAAATACGATGCCGACATCGCGGCGAAGTGTGCTTCTATCGTAGCCCTTCGCGTTTATATCGCTGCCGTCAAGCGTTACCTTCCCCTCAGACGGCACAAGAAGCCCCGCAATCAGCTGTATCATGGTGCTTTTTCCGCAGCCCGTGTGCCCCATGACGCCGATGAACTCCCCGTCATTTATCTTAAGGCTGACGTTACTTAGCGCCTCTATCTCATAGGGTGTGGAGGGAGCATAGGTATAGGATACGTTTTCTAATTCAACCGGCATATTTCCTCCACAAGCTCCTCATTTGTAAGCGGACAGCTTTTAAGCTCTATCCCTGCGGCCTTAAGTTCATAATAAACTCTGACCGGAACGGGCGGTATTAGCCCCGTTCTTTTCATAAGCTCCTGATCCGTCAGCATCTCCCGCGGGGTTCCGCTTGCGAGTATCTGACCGTCGTGAATCAGATAGACCTTATCGGCGAAAACGGCTTCCTCGACATAGTGCGAGATCATTACAATTGTCTTGTGCTCCTCCTCGCGGAGTCTGCGTATGACGGAGAGTATTTCCGCGCGTCCGGCTGGGTCGAGCATTGCGGTCGCCTCGTCGAATATTATTACCTCCGGCTCCATGGCGAGAACGCCCGCCAGCGCGATGCGCTGCTTCTGTCCGCCGGAGAGCATATGGGGCGAGCGCTTTTCAAAGCCCTCCATCCCGACTAAATGAAGAGCCTTCGCAACCTTGCCCGGTATCTCACTACGCGGTGTCTCGTAGTTTTCAAGCCCGAAGGCGATGTCCTCCTCTACCGACGAGGATACAAACTGGTTGTCGGGGTTCTGAAAAACCATACCACAGCGCCGTCTAAGCTCCCAGACGTTTTTCTCCTGCGCGACATCCAGACCCGCGACGCTAAGCTCCCCGCTCTGCAGCGGAAGCAGGGCGTTAAAATGCTTTACAAGGGTGGACTTGCCGCAGCCGTTATGGCCGAGCACGGCGACAAGCTCGCCCTCACCGACGCTTATGTCCACGCCGTTTAAAGCGAGTGCTGAGCCGCCTTCGTATAAATATGAATAGCTTATGTTTTTACCCTCAACACCAGTCACTAAAGCACCTGCCCCAAAAAAAGTTTGTTATATATAAGTATAAATATATCCAAAGCATCCGCAAGCCCCCCCGGGGGATACGGAGTATTATTATTTTCTTAAGTTTTGAAAAAATATATCGTTTGCACTGAATTTTCGCTTCCTGCGTAGTCAAATTCTATCTCAGAACTTCAATTAAGGCGCAGCGTTAATAATTTGTTTACGCCACAAAAAAAGTGTGATTTGACTATTTCCGCAATATATTCTACGATGTTTTATAATAGCATTAATTCAAACAATTAATAGAACGGAGGTTTCAAATGAAACCAAAAGTAATAGTTGACGAAAAGCTGTTTGAGGAAATTGAAAAAACGGCACTCGACTACAAGCGTTTGCGCTGGAAGGCCGCTGTTAAGACCGCGCCTTACAAGCTGCATGTCGACCGCCAGAAGTACGCTACGGAGTCATGGAAGCAGACCGAGGGCGAAGATCTCGAAATCCGCAGAGCGAAGATATTTAAAAATGTAGTTGAAAACATTGAGCTCAGTATACTAGATTTCGATTATATAGTCGGCCGTATGGGCCCGACCGTTATAGGTGCTTATACAGCCATCGACCTTTGCGGCGACTATCTTGACGGCATCTGGGACGATTCCGGCAGCGTCCAGTTCTCGATGAATGACTCGTCACAGCTCACCCGAGAGGAGCTTGAAGTCCTCCGCGACGCCGCCCGCACCTTCGGCGGCAAATCCGTTGCTGATATGGGCAACAAGCTTTGGGAGGATATGCTCGGCACCTGGCCTCAAGATGTTTTAAAGGCTAGGCTTAAGGACCCCCCACTCAATACCGGAAATTTCGGAAACTCCACCAACACAATAGACTTCGAAAAAATTCTGAATAAGGGTCTTAAATACTTCATCGAGGAAGCACAGGGTCACATAGACGATTTCATTGAGAATCAAAGTCAGGGTCCAGAAAAGTTCTACTTCTGGAAAGCTGCCATCATGGTCGCGCAGGCTACAATAGACCTTTCCCGCAGATACGCAGCTTTGGCAAGGGATATGGCAGTTACCGAAAAGGATGCCGCTCGGAAGGCCGAGCTGCTTGAAATTGCCGAAGCCTGCCAGTGGGTTCCCGAAAATCCTGCCCGAAACTTCCACGAGGCACTGCAGTCCATGTCCATTGTTGGCATCTGCAAGGGCATAGAGCATCCGATGCACAACCATCCGCAGTGGGGACGCGGCGACGAATACCTCTACCCGTTTTTCATAAACGATATTAAGCGCGGCAAAATCACAATGGATAAGGCTACGAATATGCTCGCGGAGCTTATTGGCCGCTGGGGCACCACCATTTACGTTGATACCGGAACACACAGAGAGACTCACCAGATCACCTTTGCCATCAACAGCATCAACCTTGGCGGTATCACGGTGGACGGCAAGGAGCTCTCCAACGAGCTTAGCTACCTGTTCCTGCACGCCGTAGGCCTTTTGCACCAGTCCTCCCCCACCGTCTGCATCCGCTGGAACCACGACACCCCAGACTGGCTGATGCGCAAGGCCATCAAAACCAATGTTCTATGCGGCGGCGGAATCCCGCTTTTCGAGAACGAGGAGGGCATCATAGACCTCTTCGTTAAAGACGGAGTACCGCTTGAGGAGGCCCGCACCTGGGTTGGTCGCGGCTGTGTCTGGCCGGCGCTGCCCCAGAGATCTGAATACAAATGCGGAGCCGCCGGCTTCAACAACGCCGCCGTCCTGCACCTAGCACTCCACAATGGCGTTGCAATCACCGGCAAAAAGCTTGGTCTTGAAACAGGCGATGCTAGAAACTTCAAAACCTTTGAGGAGCTTTGGGACGCCTATGTGGCTCAGCACCGCTTCATCATGCACCGCACCCTATGGCTCGCTAACCTCGCCCGCGACATACAGTCAAAGTATCTGAGAATGCCCTATCTCTCCACCGTATCTCTGCAAAGCTGTATGGATCACGGCTATGATACAATGGTTCCGAATCTGGTTTCAGAATATGGCATCACCGACAGAGCGGTCATAGACGCTACCGACTCTCTGATGGCAATCAAGAAGCTGGTATTTGATGATAAGCTGCTGACCATGGCGGAGCTTATGGACGCTCTTGACAGCAATTTTGAGGGCGAAAAGGGCGCGGAAATCGAGAAAATGTGCCTTGACGCTCCGAAGTTCGGCAACGATATCGACGAGGTCGACACCCTCGCCAGAAAAGTCAGCATGATGTCCGCAGATTCCATAACAAGCTGGGATAATTCCCCCTATCCGAATTTTAAATCCCTGCGTGAGGGTCTTTCCTGGCATTATTCCGCAGGACTCGGTGTCGGGGCCTCGGCTAACGGAAGAAAGGCGCTTCTGCCGCTTAACGACGGCTCCGCCTCTCCGATGCGCGGCATGGACAAAAACGGCCCGACGGCTGTTCTTCGCTCAATACTAAAGGCAAACTTCGGAGACCATTCCTACGTTCAGGCGCTTAATCAGAAGTTCCCTAAAAGTATGCTCAAAACCGACTCCGATATTGATAAGCTTGTAGCATATACAAACGCCTTCCTTGGAGCCGGCGGAACCCATATTCAGTACAACCTTGTCGACACCAAGGAGATGAAGGAGGCCAAGGTGACGCCTGCTGAGCACAAGGATTTGCTTGTCCGTGTCGGCGGCTTCAGCGCCTACTTTGTCCAGCTCAGCCCCCAGATTCAGGATGACATCATCTTAAGAAGCGAGCATAACCTTTAAGCCGAGCTTGTCGAAAAAGTGTTTTCGACAAGCTTCTAGGGGGAATCCATTCCCCCTAGATACGCTGCTAACGCAGCGATACCCCCAGGTCGCGCACGATTTGCGCGGGCTGTGGTATTTTTCCGAGAAGTGAATTCCCGGA
>CAYQMY010000046.1:0-11789 GCA_964418735.1 uncultured Oscillospiraceae bacterium
CCGTTTAACTGATTAATTTTCTTATATAATACCATGTTTCCAGTGATTTTAAAAGGGAAAATACATATTTGGGCAATTATTGCCATAATGGCTTTATAAATCTGCGCAGTATTGCTTTTTACCGATAAATCTTTTGGCAGCCGCAATAGGAATATTCAAATCTATTTTCCCATTTTTCGATTTCGTCTGAGACATACTTAAGTGTCCGAAGCTTTTTCTTAACCTGCTCAACATCTAGCATCTCGGTATTGTTTGAGTTAAATTCCGACAGGGTGTTTCGCGACTCATCGCCCTGGCTAAAGTACTTGTCATAGTTTAAATCACGTTTATCCGCAGGCACTCGGTAGAAATCGCCCATATCCAGAGCATGGGAGCACTCCTCGTTTGTGAGCAGTGTTTCATACATTTTTTCGCCGTGGCGAATCCCAATTATCTGAACCTGATTATCCGAATGAAAAAGTTCCTTTACCGCATTCGCAAGAACGCCAATGGTGCAGGCGGGAGCCTTTTGTACCATAATGTCCCCGCTTTGGGCATGTTCGAAGGCGTAAAGAACCAAATCCACGGCTTCTTCAAGGCTCATAACGAAGCGAGTCATATTGAGATCCGTAACGGTAAGAGCAACCCCCGCCTTAATCTGGTCAATAAATAGAGGAATAACACTGCCCCTGGAACACATTACGTTTCCATAGCGTGTACAACAGATTGTGGTTTTTTGGGGAGCTACCGTGCGCGACTTTGCTACCGCGACCTTCTCCATCATCGCCTTGCTTGTCCCCATTGCGTTTACGGGATATGCCGCCTTATCCGTGGACAGACAGATAACCTTTTTAACTCCGGCCTCAATGGCCGCCGTCAAAACGTTATCTGTGCCGAGTATATTGGTCTTTACCGCTTCCACAGGAAAAAACTCGCAGGAAGGCACCTGCTTCAGAGCCGCCGCGTGAAAAATGTAATCAACGCCGATCACAGCACCTCTGACAGAGGCGAGGTCTCGGACATCTCCTATGTAGAACTTAATCTTATTGCTTACTTCCGCCGGAAGCTTTGCCTGATATACGTGTCTCATATCGTCCTGCTTTTTTTCATCGCGGGAAAAAATTCGAATTTCCTTAATGTCGCTATAAGTAAACCTATCGAGAACGGCGTTGCCTATAGAACCCGTGCCACCGGTAATTAGTAAAGTTTTGTTAGTAAACATGTTACACCTCAATTATTCACTTTTGATATCTTCCCCATTTTTGTGTAGAAGATTTTTGCATAATCTAGAAGCTCCGAAAATTCTTTGCTTCGCAACGACCCCGCTGCGAACAAGGCAATGGTAACCGACATAAATATAAAACCCTTAGCAACCATACTAGGAAGGGTATGGGGCAAGCGAAGTGAAATCAGGTAACAAAGAGCAAAGGAAATTGCGGTTAACATGAGGTATTTAATTTGAGTTTCCCAATACCGGCGAAGTCCTCCGCTGAGCTTTTCGCCAAACAGTATTCGCGGCTCGAACCAAAACAGCGTAAGTATTCTTGCGATTGCCGTCGCGAAAAGAATTCCGGACATTCCATATATTTTTCCGAGAATGACCGAAAACACAAGGTTTAATACTGCCGTCGAAAGCATCAGGTACTTTACCCTTGTGAAAAGCCCCATCGTTTCCCTGAACATCCATACGGGGTTTACCGAATTGGTCAGATAGAAGTTAAGTGCAATAGCAAAGACTACAGACGGCTCGAGAACATACTTTGAGCCGAGCCACAGGGGGATTAAATCCCCGAAAAGCAGGTAGAAGGAGATGCCTCCGAATGCCGCGCACCAGTGAAAAAACAGCAGTAAGACGAAGAACAGGTCGCTGGATTTTTTTGCATTTTCTTCCGCATTAAGGCTGCCTATACTCGGTATAAGCGACGTTATAATAATACTTAGATAAGCCTGCACAGCTAGCACAACCATGTAATAGTTTGAATAGTAGCCCACCCAGACCGTACCTATCATCGTGGAAATCAAAATATTGTCTGTGTTGTTTACTATCGTTGTGCCGATTTTGTATATAAAAGTAGATCTAACGTTCTGGCTTATGAGACTATTCGGCAAGCTCGCTTTTCTGCTTTTTCCAATTAAACTAGGGTATCTCTTTTTCATAGCTTTAGAAACCAAAGCGTTATTAAGCAGTGCGGAGAGCACGGATGCTGAAATGTACAGAACGTAACTTCGAAAAGCGATAAGCAGAGCAATTTGAAGCACGTGAATGATTATAGAGGTTATAATGTTGATTTTCTTGATTACAAACAAATCCTGATGCGCCGTGATGCATGCGGTTTTATGCGCGGCAAGATACGATGCCGCTGAGCTTGACAGGAAGATAAGATAATAAATTATCAGGTCGCTTTGGCTCAGCTTGCTTTGAATAATAAATTTAAGAAATGGAATTATCATAAGGCCTATAACTGTAATTCCCGCAGCAATCAAGATATACATTTTTTTAAAGCTGCACAGCAGGCAGGCAATTTTCTCCTCATCTCTGTCCGCTATGGGCTTATACAAACTAAACGCCATAACGTTTCCGACTCCCAGCTCAGCCAGCGATAATACTGAAAGAACATTGGAGTAAAGCCCATTGACGCCCAAATAATCGACGCTTAAGTATCGCAAAAATACTGTGCGCCCTATAAAAGAAAGCAGAAGAATAAAAACCTGTGAGGCAAATCCTGCCGCTACATTTATTCCGACATTTTTTGTGCGGGACTTATTGGCCATCGGCTTACCCTCTCAGAATTTTTTAGTATCTCATTTTGAATTTTTGCGGAGCTCCAAAGCTCAAGCGCCATGCTTTTTAGACCATCGTAGTAAGCTTCTTTAAAGTAAGGAGCGTGAGAATGGTCTTTTTCCCGACCGAGTATCTGCTCCGCAAGTAAATAAGCCTCATCCAGTGACATCGCCAAATAGACGCCGCCCTCGTAAACATTCTCAAACCACTGGACACCCGTCGTAACTTTGTGGTCATTTGTTTTCAGAACCACAACCGGCGTATTCGCAATCAGAGAAAAAATTGTACCGTGATAACGGTCCGTAATTATCAGCCGATACTTTGAATAGCGCTCGATTTCAAGCTCCAGAAAATGTCCTATATCCTTTTTTATTTCCGAAAATGGTACATTTATCGTTGTATCTGTCAGCTCGGTTTTTTGGAGCGCACTGAGCCGACTTTTTAGCTCTGAAATTTCATTGTCAGTGTAGAGCTTTTCTCCGTCATCTCGGCAGCAAAGCAGGATGCCGGAGCGCGGAGACGAAAAACTATAAGTGCCTATAAGGGTTGTGACGATATCCGGAAACTGCCGAACGGAAACGTCGGGGAACATCTCCTTTGCCGCTTCAAAGGACACCCTATCTCTGGCAAGAAAGAGCATATTTGTTGCCAGATTGTATGTTATTGCCGTAAGCTCGCGGCGCTCCTCCGACCTAAAAAATACTGTCTGCGGCATCATTATGATTCGGGCGTCCGGAAACCTTTCGATTACCATCCTGTGCATCAGATCATGCACCCCGCCCAAATCCTGCGTGGTATAGCCGCTCTGAAAAATGATTATATCGTCAGAACCTAGCAGCTTCTGAAGCTTATCCAAGAAACCGTATTTCTCATTTACAACGGTAGTGGCCGCAAACTCATAAACAGGCACATTAGAGAAGTTTTCAGAAATCCAGCGCTCTATGCAATAATACTGCGCAATGTCGCCCATGTTTGAGTGCTCGACTATACCGAAATAAAAGATTTTCGGCTTTGTCTTTCCCCTTATTTTGCAAAGCCTCATTGTGTCAGCGCGGAGCCGCCATTCTTCTTTTACTTTCAAAAATCTATGGTAGAGCGGGCGCAGGATTCTCTTTATCAGTTTTTTCAACAGAAAATACCAGCCTTTCGTTAACCCACTCTTAACTCCTGCAAGCATTAAAAACGGTTTCATAAATCTCCGCTAGCCGCTTTGCGTTTGTCTCGGAATTATGGGTTCTTATCGCGTGCTCCCTGGCATTTTCAGAAAAAGCTTTTGCCAGTTCCTCGTTTTCAAATATTTCACACACGTAATGCGCTAGCATTGTGACAGAGTTTTGCTGATATATAAAGCCCTCCCGCCCATGAATCATCAGGTTACTCACGCCGCCCACATCGGCGGCGACGCAGGGCATGCCGAGCAGCATCGCTTCTCCCAGAGAGTTTGGCGAGTTTTCTATTGCCGACGGCAATACGAATACATTCGATTTCAAATACCGCTCTTTCATCTCTCGTTCATCCAGTGTGCCGCAAAACTCCACATTTTCGCGAAGTCCGTTTTTGTCTATTAGCCGCCGTATATATTTAGGGTACGCGGGCAGCTTATAGGCCGGAATATCAAAGGGGCTATTGCCCGCAACATTTAATTTCGCGTCCGGAAACCTGCGCAGAATTTCCGGCATGGCATTTAAAAGCTGATGAAACCCTTTTATCGGGTAGCTACAGGAGCTAGCAAATATGGAATACTTTTCACAATTTTGCAGATCCCACCTGTCCTTATAAAACGATTCTCGCAGTGTCTCATTGCAAAAATGGTAGTTAAGCTTCGGATTAATCCGCGCAGTGCAGGCCTTATCCCAGTCCGTTCTGCCGCAGATGTGTGAAGCGGATTTAAGCAGCAGGGTTTCATTTTCGCCCCTCAAAGCAAAAAGTTTTTTCTGTGAGCTAAGGGTTTCTCCCCTCAGTACGTCGCGCATATTAAAGCCGCGGCTTACAAAAGGCGGCAAATCCGCAAAATAGTATTTCGCGTACTCATAGCAAAGCCCCTGTATGCTTACAAGCGTTCTTTCGGGAGCTTCAAACGCTCTTGCCGCAGCGAGCGAGTGTGCATACTCAGTTCCAAAGATATGCAAAATATCAGGCTTGAAATCATTGATTATAGAGCGAAGCCAGGGCAGATACCAGACGAAATCCGTTATACGCCTGCTGTCGCAGGGGAAAGTATAATATGTAACATTGTCCGCATCAAACTTCGCGGTCTCACTGCTGTTTTCAAAGGGGCAGCATATCCCGAGCTGAATATTATCATTAATTGACCTCAGACCATCCAAGGCACCTGTAAGCCATCCTCCGTAGGGTATAGGCTGTTTTCCAAGTAGGGCGCTTACCCTCGGCAGCATAACATTACAAAGCCATAAAACTCTCATTATTTCTCTCCATTATTTGCGCAATTGTTTCCTCCGTCAAAACACTTTTCTTTGTAAACAAGAATATATTGCGCCCCATTATCCTCTGACATGACGTATTTTCTAAAAAGCCCATATGTTGACGCCCTTCCATATTGCACAAATCCGGTCTTTGTAAGCGCTCTAATGCTTGGAATATTATCCTTGTCAACAGCCGCCCAAATTCTGCTGCCGGAGAAAAGATCGTTTGTAACAGTGTTAATTAGCAGTTCACTCAGCCCCCTGCCCCTCGCGTGCGGGGCGATCACATACGGAGCTATAATTACATTTGTCTTTTCGGCGAAAGTGTAGCGCCCTCCGCCCGGCTCTAGCAGGCAGTATCCAACAGCCTTTCCATTTTCGAACATATAATATATAACAGAGCCTCTTAGTGAAGCTATTGCGAATCTAATCCATCTCATAAAGTACATCTCTTGAAAATTTTTATTGAAAAGGTGAAGGATATTTGGCTTAAACAAATAGTAATCAAAGCCCTCTGCCGTGCACACATATTTCATTCATATATACCTCTTTCCGGCTAAAATGAAAGCATTTTGGCGTCAGAAGAACCTTCGTTTAATCCAAAAAACATTAGTACAAGCGGCAGCAACGAGTAGTACAGGTTTTCGTCCATATAAATAAATAAAAATAATATAAATATGAAAATTGAAACTATTAAGCTGTTTTTTCGGGCAGCAATTAGCTTTGAAACCTTAAACAAGCCCAATGTAAATACGCCCCAGAAGAACATGCCGTATGTCGCAAGCTGGTATAAGTAAGTATTTGTATTGTGAGTGCCGGTGATATTAATCGAGTAGTAGTAAGCATAGTCGAGTCTGGTGAAATAATCGAATAAGCGGTCTGAATTATCCAGACCTACGCCAAAAAGCGGAGATGTTTTCCAAATATGTATATTGGAGGTGACAGAGGATAACCGCGCAACGGCTGAGCCGTGCGTTGTGGAATCCGCATCCAATTTGCCGAACATCACACCGATACTGCTATCAATTGTTTGTCCAAATGATATGACCAGAAAAGCCGCGCAAAGCAGCAAGGATACAAGGGCAAGCGCCTTAAATTGCTTCTCCGATTTCTCCTTGGAGTTGCTTGTGAAATAGACAAAAAGGCACACTAACAAGCAGGCAATACCAGCGGTTGATATCGTCGTTACCATTGTGAGAAAATATAGAATAACCCTTTTAAGGTTCCTCTTTTCGGAATAAAAAAGGTGTATACAGAGCGCTATGCTGATATACATCTGAAACACTCCGGGCTCTCGAAATATGCCGTGATTTCTAAAAACACCACCGATGCCACCATATCCCGGAACAATGCAAGGTCCTACAAGATAATACTTAAATCTGCTGACATTAGTAATAATCGGGAAGCGACTTATTAAATCGGGGAAAATAAAGCAAAGAATATATATAGCAACCGAATAAACGCAAAGGAAAAAAACGACTTTCTCGAAAGCATAGGCAAAGTCATGGAAAGAATAGCTCAGCGTTATAACTATTGCCGCCGTAATCAAAGCGATTCTAAAGCAGGTCATTACGAAATTATCATCATTAATAATTAGTGTCATAATTTGAGAAACAACAACCACGCAGTAAAATACAAACGCTTTTGTCGTAATGGCTTTTTTTAATATTGCTTTATATCCGATTATCAGGGTAACAGCACAGTAAAAAAAGTACGGAATCCACCTTGCAATTACTGAAATGTTTGTCCCGAAAAGCAATGTATCAGTAGATAAAAAAAGCATAGCAACCACAAAAAGCAGAGGCAGTTTTGTTTTTGTCGTACTTCGAATCAAAGCCGGAGTGTCTATGTTATACATAAATCCTCCTCTATCTCATATCCCGACAGGAATTTAATAATACGGCTCGCCTGCGTCTTAGGATTTTTACTGTTTTCAATAAAACGCTTTGCAGCCTCTCCCCTGGCAGTTCTCTCACTTTCCGAAATGTCCATTATTTCAGTGATAGCTCTTGCTACGCCAGCAGCGTCCTCCGTATCGAGATACCACAAAAACTGTCCGTACTCCTCAGGTATTCCCGGCAGTCTCGTAGATAAAACCGGAGTGCCGGACGCCATGTACTCAGCTACCTTGGACGGAAAAGAGAATGCTGCGAACTGATAGCCGCTGGGTCTTAAATTTACAAGCAGGTCGGCGCTTTTCTCTTTAATCAGAATGTCTTCGTGCGGCAACACTCCTTGATAATCAATCCGTTTATCCATCTTTGCCGCCTCTTTAATCTGCTCATCATAATTTCCCTTACCGAATATTTGAAACCTGATATTGGGGCGCTCAATCAAGCGTATTGCATCGAGCAGAAGCTCCATTCCGAAGAGCCTGTTTGTCTTGCCCGCAAACATTACAACAAAGTCTGACTCTCCCCTTTGCTCCTGCGCTTCAAAATCCGCCGCCGCGTCCGTAATGCATTCCACTATAAGATGTGGGTTTTTTCTGGGATTCACATACTGATTCAGGCCTTCAGTAAGCGTTACATAACGATCGTATTTGAATATATCCCTCTTTATCATTCCTGATAAAACGCCTATAAAGGTTCGTATCTTCACCTTGTATTCCTCCTCGTCAATCTCCCCCATTAAATGCGGCAGATCAGTCACATAAGCGACAGTTTCAGCGCGAAGCAGCACTCCGGCTATACGCGCAGGAATTGCGCAGCTCATCAGTGAATCGCAGATAATAAATCGACGTTCACCTTTATTCTTTGAGCACCACTTTGCCGTTTCCATAAAAACCGCGAGCCATGCCCAGAGGAAATGTAAAATGGATATGTCGAGCTGCGAGGGATAGATATATTCAAAGCCGTACTCACTCTCTATAAGCCTTTTGCGGTATCTCTTCCCTGCCCGCGGTATCCGAATACCGGATATAACGGTCACAATTGCAGTCTTACACTCCGAAAGGCCTTTAAGAAGGTTGCTGAACATGAACTGCGAGGCCGATATCCGCATACTTTCCGCTTTAATCATTTCCTCGTACCTCTTGTCGGTACAGCATTCGGAAACAAGTAAAATTCTAATCATTATGTATCATTTCCTTTTAGTCTGTTAACCGCCCCGCTCATCAGCTTTTTTATTTTCAGCATAGAAAGCAGCAGGCCGAAAAAGCGTATTCGAATCAGCAGGGTTCGAAGGAAAAGCGCAGACGAAATCTCATATAGTTTTTTTGACCTCAGCGCAGTCTTGTAGGGCTCGCACTTTATAAGCTCAATAAATTCCCGCCTATTCTCAAAGTGACTATTATTGTTTTTCTCATGAAAGAATTTTTGTTCCATACAGTGTCGCATCGATACGAGAACACGCAGATAATATGTATTTTCAAGATCTATTTCGTCCATGCTCTGCACGTATTCAGAGAGCTTTTCGAGATACCGGCTTTGTTCTATATCTGCGGCGGGACGATACTTGTTCATCGCGCTCTCTTCGTTAAATCTGTAGTGATATACACATTTGTCCGAGTAAACTACTCTTTCGGCTTCCCTTATGGCGTACAGCAAAAACAGCCCGTCCTCAGATACCGGAATTCCCTCTGGGAAAGTGATGTTGTATTTTTTCAGAAGGGCGCCGCGGTATAGCTTGCCCCACGCAGCATCAATAGGAAGGATTTCTTCCTTAACTACAGGATGACTGTAGATGGTCATAACCCTTTGTATCAGCTCAAAACGCTCTCCGCGCTCAAAGGCTTTTTTGTCTGCGTATCTGAAATGCCCCTCTTGCTGCTTCAAACCTTTATTTAAATAGCCCGTGAAAAAAAGGATATCCGAATTTGTCTCACAGGCTGTGTCAATCAAATTCTCAATAGCATCCGGCTCAACAAAGTCGTCTGCGTCAACAAAGCTTATCCACTCGCCCTTTGACTCAGCTATGCCTCTGTTTCGCGCGGCAGACACCCCTGCGTTTTCTGTGTGAATTGCGACAAAGCGCCTGTCACTTGAAGAGTATTCGTCGCATATTTCTCCGCAACAGTCCGGCGATCCGTCGTCCACCATGATGATTTCGATATCCTGAAGCTTAACGGCGGCTAACGAATCCAGACATTGCCTCAGATACGGGGGCGGCACCTTGTATACCGGAACGATAATGCTGAGTTTGGTCATTTTTAGGCCCTCTGAACATTAATTTAATATGTAAATCTCATTTTTTCTGATTGCCGCGATTCTTGCGCTTAGATTTTCTTTTATGATGCCGAATATTTCATCCGTATAAGCCGGGGCTATGATAATTATTGCCTCCACCGGATGCTCATACAGATAATCAGGAGATACTATTTTCACATGCGATGCAGGCGAATACCTGCTTTGCTTAAACGGCGCCGAGTCCACAATAAACTCAATTTTGTCGGCTATATCCATTGTCGAGAGAAGCGTAAAGCTTTGGTGACTGGCGCCCCAGACGGCAATACGACCGCCACCGCTTTTATATTCCTTAACAAAGCTCTGAAGCTGTGCTTTTAGCTCAGCGTAAGAGCTTTTCAATATAGTCTCTTCCGTTTTGCTGCGCTTACGGACTGTCGCAAGCAGTGAGTCCTCATTATCTCTTTTGCATTCGATAACGTTAAATCCGTTTTTCTCAAGCAGAAATCGGAGACTTTCCGCCGTATGGTAGACAAGGTGGTCACGAATTAGCTCGTACCAGCGCCCCTCCTCGGCTATATACTCAAAGCTCGGGACAGCTATCAGCCCGTCCCCTCCGTCCTTAAGGTTCCGGCTTATGCACCGCAGGTATCCGTTCGGGTCCGGCAGATGCTCGATGTAATTGAATGAAACAAAGGCGTCATAAGGGGCCCCTTCAATTTTAGTATCCTCGTCTTCCGCAAAGCCTTGGTACACGTTTAGACCGCTTTTCCTTGCGGTTTCCACAAGTGCGCCGCTGTGCTCAAGTCCCGCGGCCTCAACATTATAGTTACGAAATAGGTCAAGAAATTCGCCCTGTCCGCAGCCGACCTCGATGATTTTTTTGCCCTTCAGCGAAAAGCCTCTTATAAAATCGGCGTACTGCAGAAGCCTGTGTCTTCGAATTGTCTCGTTGTAGCCGCAGGAGCGGATAACGTCCCTGAAATACTCAACAGGCTCGCAGCTTAGCTGTATAAGGCCGCAGCCGGAACACTGACAAAGCTCCAGATCAAAGCCTTTGTCCTTTTCGAGTTCTTCAAGGCTTGGCATTTCCTGAGCTGACGCGGGCAGATTGTTCAGCGTCAGTATGGGTTCCTCGAAAAGCCTGTTTCCGCAGACCAGACAAGTTTTTCTTTTCATATAAAGCTCCTCGAGTTAAAGCAGTTTTTCGTCAATCTCATCCATGTGGCTTTCATAGTATTCGCAGAGCTTTTTTACAGCCGTTTTCATATCCGTAAAGGAAACGTCAAACTCGGAAACAAGGCGCTTATTGCTGCCGGAATACTCCGCTCCGCCCTCCGAAACGACCTTGATATTTTGCGAAACACCTACAGTATCACAGACGATGCACGCAATTTCGCTCAGCTCACAGCCCTTACCGGTACAGACATTGTAGCTGTTATGCCTCGTCCTGTTTTCAATAAACCGACAAACGATAGGTGCAAGATCCTCTACCCAAAGATAGTCAAAGACCTTGTTCTGGTTAATAATAATCGGCATACCCTTTAGAGCCCTGCAGACAGCATTCGAAATAAAGCGCCTGCTCCACAGCTCATATTTCCCGAATATGCCGAAGAGTCTCAGGTTGATTATATTCTGTGACTTCTCCGCATACTTCGCCATGACGTATTTAGAAATACCGTATACATCTGAAGGCTCCGGAATATTGCAGCCGAAATAATTCTCGCTCATATTAGGGACATAATGCTGCGCGCCATATTCGGCGCCGGAACCGAAATAAATCATTTTCCCGTAATACCGCCCGAGAGATGTAAGCGCAAAGAACATCCGGAGGTTTTCGGCTAAGAAGTTCTCTTTTCGGGAAATGTATCTATTGGTATCGCTGCTGTTCGCGCAGTGTATCAGAACGTCCGGCTCCCGGCGCTTTAGGTAATCCTTCACAGCAGCCATATCTCCGAGGTCAAGCTCAAACCTGCCCGGCGTAATTAACTCATATTTGTCCTTAAAGGCTTCGGCCAGATTTCTGCCGATAAATCCGCTTGAGCCTGTTATAAGTAAACGTTTCATATGAATGACTCAATCATTTCCTTAGTAATAAAAACCTTGGTTTTTCGGGGAGAGGCGAAGTTTTCGCTAGTATCATAAAAAGAATCCTCACCCTGATGCGTAGTGGATATTTCTTCAAACACACAGCCCTTTTCACTTCTGAAATAATGTTTAACTCCTCTGCCGACAACTACCATTTCACCTCTGCGGTATAGAGTCTCGACGCCCTCCTGCCCGATAATCAGCTCACCTGAAATAATGAGGAAGGTCTCCTCCTTCTGAACATGATAGTGTGTCGGATTCATCTGTCCGGGCAAGACGATAAGAATCTTTTTGCAGTACTCCCGATTTATGCAGTCTATGAGAGCGCAGCCGACATTCTTATATCGCATAAGTCCGTAGTGGTGTGAAAGCTCACAGGAGCTGTCGGCAGGA
>CAYQMY010000047.1:0-11643 GCA_964418735.1 uncultured Oscillospiraceae bacterium
CTTAGTAATAATCGATATTCAAAATGACATAACAAAGAATTACAAGGATGTTATTAATAATATCAACAAAGCTATCGATTGGGCAGTTGATAATGATATTCATGTTATTTATATAAGGCATGAAAATTTATCAGCCTGCACTAGGACTTTTAAACCCGATACATATGGGGCTGAATTAGCTTCAGACTTGAAAATAGTATCAAAAAATGTTTTTACAAAATGCAAAGGAAACGCATTAAGCAGCGGGGAATTTACAGACTTTATTAGTAAAAATGAAATATGTGATTTCTACATAGCAGGAGCAGATGCTGTCGCTTGTGTTAAATCGACCTGTTACAACTTGTGCAAAGCAAATTATGGCGTTAATGTCCTATCAGATTGTATTACCAGCTATGACAAAAGGAAAATTGAGGAAATGCTAAGTTATTATGAAAGCAAAGGCAGTAAAATTATTTGTTTCCGCCAACTAAAATCTATTTGCCGTGACGGGAGATAATAGGACGAGGTTTCGAAGCTTAAGCTTCGAAACCTCGTCCTATTATATTTAATGATTTATGTTATTCAACTGCACTATTCCAAAGAACTTCTGCAGCTGCAAACAGGCCGATAAATTCACCCATTTTTTGTTCGGTAATAGTACTACTGCCTGCTTCAACTGCATCTATCATTTCTGCCATTGCCATGAAAGAATCCGTATAGGCAGCCATGGCAAAGGCGATTTTTACATGAGACTCAAGGTAATCGTCTGGTACTATATTTGCTATTTCGGTCACAAAATCAACGCACTCATTTGATTGCTTATATACAAGTGCGAAGGCGTCAATCCACTCATCCGAGCCGTCATAAGTTTTAAGTAACTCATTAGTTGCGGTAATCATTTCTGCGTATGCAGTAACAATTGGTCCCATTGCCGCTTGGTACTCTTCATTTGTCAGCTTGGAAGGAGTATTTGTAGAAGGCGCTACATATGAAATAGAAGTATCTATACCAATTGTGCTGGTGGCTTCATCCCAAGTTACGCCTATATCAAAAAGCTGTGCGACATCACGGAGCTTAAAATAATTGTTTCCATTTATTGTATAAGCAGTCAGCTTTACTTCGCTTCCGTCCAAAAATATTTTCGATGTGCTAAGTGTAGCTGACTTTGCCAGACCGTCACCCTTATTAAGCTCGCCCCCTACAACTGTGTAAGCTTTTTTAGAAACAAGGTTGATCGCATTTTTAGAACCATCCCAGGTAATCTCAAACTGCTTTCCGGTACCCGATACAACTTTCCCAAGATCGCGAAGCTTAAAGTAGTTGTTATTATCTATTGTATACGCATCAAACGAAATTATTGTACCATTTACAATAACCTTTGAAGCCGTAGGCGCTGCGGATTTTTGGGCTGTCGCAAATGCCGGTGTTGCAAGAATGCCAACCATTAATGCAATTGCTAAAAAAAACGAAAACACCTTGCTGCTCATGCTCTTATTTGTAAAACTCATTTTAATTCCTCCTATTATAATTTTATTGGACTAGTGCTTTTTTGGGTCTATAAATTCGTGGGTGCACGCCGTAACTCCCCACAAGTTTATTAAATAACAGCATAGCAAAAAAACCGCCCCAAAACCGTTTTAAGCCCGAAAGGTAGTGGATTTCGGCCTGAACGGTAATTGGCACGGTTTTTTTACAATTTGGAGCTTTGTTGAGACGAGAAAAAATGTATAATCGCGGCACCCCTCAGCCGGGTAGGACCTATACCTCAAAGCTCGGTAATTCAATTTCCCCTCACGAACAATTCTTATTCCTCTTCAAAAAGCTCTACCATCCTATGAATCACCATATTAAGTAAATAAAACGTCGTTTCAAGGTGTATATACTGCGCCGCGTTAGCATCCCACAAAAAGAATATCCTCGGTGTGTACTCGTCGTCACCCTCCCAAAATTGAAAATAAATAGGGAAGCCGTCGAAAACCTCAAATATACTGCTTACATCGGCGCTGTTCATTTTCTTGCCGTTTAAGCGATTTAAAACCTTTATAAGTTTCTCGGATTTGCCAGAGAACAAAGCACCTCCACGCTCGTAAATGCCGCCGTGTCCTTCAAAAAGGTAGGAATGGGAGTTAAAGCCCAAGCCCTTGAGCGAAACAAATTCACCAGAAAGCTTCCTGTTATTTTTAGACCAAGTGAGATAATCAAAAATTGACAATGCCGCGTCATGGCTCTTTTCGTCAGTGTAATTAACACCGTCCTGCGACCTTTGGAGATCTCCGCTTTTTCGTGAAATTCGGTACTGAATATCCATAACGCGCAAATAAATGTAATCGCGGTCAGCCTTTAGACCAAGCTTACTTAAAAGCTCTTCCTGATCAGCCCCGAGAAAAAAGCTTTTTGCATTTTCAAAATAGTTGTCTTTTATAATTTCCATAGCGTCTCCTTTGATTTATGCATAGAAAAGATGTAGCAGACATTAATTAAAGTTTGGCAAATTGACTCTTACCTATTTCTACCACCGCGAAATCGGCCTCAAATGTTCTCATCAGGATGCTTTCATATATTTTACCAGACTTCAGCTACAATAATCAACTTTTAAACCGGCCGAATTTTTAGTATGGCCCCCTGAATCACGGCATCCCGAAGCCGGATCTTCCCAATCTTGTTCAGCAGGATTGGCCTATTTCTTTTTTCTTTTTATATTAAGCAAAACAACGTCAAAGAGTATAGTCGAACGGCGGCAGAACAATTCTGCCGCCGTTCAGTGTTTTAGGTTAAGAAGGAGTAGAAGGAGGCGGCGTGGGAATGCTTACATACGCGGATTCCCACGCCGAATGCAGTAAAGTAGTCAGAATTACTGATTCAGATAGTGCTTTCTGGAGTAGGAGTATACTTCCTCGGCGAATACCAGATTGGTAAGGCCGTTTCTTGCTATGAGCATGGTGGGCTTGCCGGGCTTGCAGAAGTGATCGACGTAATCTCTTGCGGCCTTTACTGCGGCCTTTTCGTCGTTCATATCAAACTCGGGAATCGTCACCTGTAGTGCCATCTTGTCACCAATCTCATCATATAGCTTGTAGATGTTGTTGATGCCCGCCTGCATCTCCCATGTATCAATACCGGCCTCGACAAATACGCCGATTCGTTTCTCAATATGTCCACAGGAATGGATTCCGCAGAATCTGCCGAGCTTGTGAATATGGTCGACAAGAACTTTCATATGCGGCAGGAACAGGTTGTTCGCGATATCGCTTGAGAAGAACGGGTCTCTCTGGCTGCCCCAGTCGTCGTGCAGCATGAAGCCGTCAACGCTCGGCCAGTACATGCAAATCTTGTCAACAATGTCGCAGGCAAGCTGGGTGGTGGCCTCGAACAGTTCGTGCAAAGCGTCGGTCTGCTCTTCGTCCACTAGCGCGACGGCGGCGTTCACGAAGTCCATAAGGGAGATAAGGCGCTCAAACCAAAAGCCGTTGACCGGTGTCATTTCGACGGCAAAATTGGTGTCGACAGGGTGCTCAGCGGCGTCGGCAGCCCAGTCCCAATCGTTGACGTCCGGCATGGAGATGCAGCTCTTCCAGTCGTTTACGTCGGTAAATCTCGGGTTGCCCGCAACGGAAATTGAACCGCCGACGGTAGGCTCAAACACCCACTTTACGCCGAAGGTGTCGATCTTGTCGCCGTCACGTCCGGCACGGCCAAGATTCTTTTGATAGAACCCGCAGTTAAGACCCGAAAAATCGTTTCCAGTCACGGCAAAGCAGGGCTTTTTGTCCCAGAATAAAGAAAGTGTATTTTCTCTATAGGAAATCGGCGTATTAAAAACGTTGGTTGAGGGGCGGCCGGGTATTATCGCGGCCTTCTGGCCGATTACCTGAAGTTCTCTTTCGGAAAACGGCTTCTTTTTTCTGTCCGTAATCATATATAATCCTCCAATTTATTTTGTCAAGACAAACGCTCCTCTCACAGTCCGCAAGAAGATGCTTTATGTCCAGATGAGATTTCTTTTCCGTTATGCCGATAAAAAAGTGAAAGCAGAACGATTCCGCATACGGGGAACAGGGTGGGAACAAACGTATAGGCATTTATTATCGCCTTCTGCATCTGCGGTGTCGCCTCAGCGTTTGCCACATAGCCTGCCGACATCAGTGCAAACGGAATCAGCGTTGATTTGATGATCGATGCGAATTTTACAGGTAGGTTGCTAAGCCCCATAATAAAGCCGGTAGCGTCCTGACCCGTTTTGCGGCGGTAATGCTCCGCATGGTTTATGTACAGCGTCAGCTCAATAGGGGACGTCATGCCGGTGAACAAAGAAACGGCGGCGCCAATCGCAAGAAAATAGAACGTATCGGTGGGAAAGAGCCGAATTGACAGCAGGGACAGCGCGACCAGCGCGTACAGTATTATCAGTACAAGCTTTGTCTTTCTTACAAGCTTTCCGAGCGCACGTACGGCGCTTGCTCCCACAAGACCCCCGAAGCCAATAATCAGCATATGAGTCGATACCAAAGCGGGCGCCCCGGCGCAGTACTTATAGTAGTACACGGCAAGTGACGGTAGAGCAAGACTTGCCACATTCGAGGTCAGGTCGATGATGAGCGTGACCAAAAGCCGCGGCTCGACCGCCAGAATCTTAACAACCTCTTTAACGCTCATTTTATCTTTCTTTTCCGCGCAGACAGTATCGCTTTGCTTTTTGCTGCCGCTGATGTAAAAATGGATCAGGCAAGTCAGAAGATATACCGTCCCGAAAACCAAAATGGTGATGCGGTATCCGCTGACCTCGCCCATGGTCACTGCAACGGCGGCAACTATGGCCGGAGTAAGGGAATTTCCAATCAGGCGTCCGATGTTTGAGCCCATCATTCTTTGGGAGGTGAACCTTGTATTGGATTTGGACGCTTCGGATAGAACAGCGGTCAGGGATGCATTTGCCGCGTAGCCGATGTTCCATGCGATCTTTCCGCCCACATATCCGAGCAGGGCACAGACTGCCGTTAATATTTGGCTGTCTGGGACCACCGTAAAACAGAGCAGATAACACAAAATCACAAAAGGCGGGCTAATAAGAAGCCATGAGCGGTACTTGCCCCATTTCATGGGTTTTGTGGCTATCAGCAAAGCCCCGGAAAGTGGCACCAGCAGAAAGTCCAGTATGCTGCCGAAAAGCGAGATTAGTGAGACCATTCCAAGCGGCAGCTTTGCGGTATCCGTTAGGAATATTATGAAATAGGTGGAGGTGACCATAGAGACTACGCCCTCGCCTATGTTTCCTAAGCCCCAAAAATTGTATTTTTTTCCTCTCATCGTCTTTTCCTTTTGGCAGTATTTTGTCGCTCATTCTCAATCGTACTTCGCAATTACTTTAGTGCCCTCCTGCCTGGCATGAGTTTTCCTTGCCGCGGCAGGAGAGCTTTCCTTAAAGATCAGGATTAATATTGCAGCTTGGTATTAGAAGCGATTCGGAGAATTTGCTGCCAGAACACCGGCCTTCAGATCGTCGTTGATGATCTTTATACGGGCGTCGTTGAGGTTGAACAGGAACACAAGAGACAGCAGGGACAAAACGCCGAGAACCAGAGGTCCAAGCGTCCAAAAAGCGGACAGATAGGATATGAACTGCGCGGTCACAGCGCCGCCTTTTGTAATAGCGTCGAGGTTCGCGGCAACCAGAACAGCGGTTCTGATAGTGGTGGAGACCAGCGTGCCGGTCTTAATAGTCAGCGCGTAAACAGACATGGTAAGACCGTCCATACGGTGGCCGGTTTTCCATGCGCCGTAGTCGGAGGCGGCGGCAAACATTGGCAGAATGTAGTTTTCAAGCATGCCCATAAAGAGGCTGGATACTGCGAACAGAATCATAAACGCGGTCAGGGACAAAGACTTGAAGGTGACTGCGATGATAGCCAGAACGACAACGTGAACAATCATACAGGAAACGAAGCAGCGCTTAGTTTCTTTGAAGAGCTTCTTCCAGATGGGGCCGAGAGCAACGCCGACGATAGCCGTCAGGTTGAACAGTGTCATGAAAATACCCATCTGAGCGAAATTACGGAATACATACTTAAACATGTAGACTGCACAGCCGGTGTAGATGAAGTAATAGCTCTTGTGCAGGCCCATGAACAGGAACATGGAAAGCAGGGGACGGTTGGTTAAGATGCTCTTGAACATGACAAGCGTGGGAAGGCTCTTCTTTGCCTTGGTAGCCTTTTTCATGGCGTTTCGCTCAACATATGAGCCCTTGAGGCAAAGAGCGTAGTATATGTAACCGAGAATAGGAATGACGCAGGCTATAACGGCGCAAAGTCCGTAGGATATCGCCTCGCCGCCGGCTGTTGCCTTTGCGGCGCCGTTGCTGAACGCAAGAGCGATAATGGGAAGCAGAACGGGGAAAAGGTATCCAAAAACTGTTTTGCCGCCGTCACGCATAATCTTCTGCATTCTTGCAAAATACTGGCGGTCAGATGCGTCTGCTGAAAGGTTCGGATAGACTGCGTTGGTAGGAACCGTAACAAGAGGGCTGACAACCGCATTGATGATCGAGAGAATAAGCGCGATCAATGCACCGCTGTTGCCTCTTATTCCGAACATAGGTAAACAGTAAATGAGTAGCCAGCCAAGGTAATAGATGATCGGACCAATAATCATCCAAGGATAATACTTTGCGTTTTTGAAGGAAACCTTATCCATGATCGTTCCGAACAGAGGGCCACCTATCCAACCGACAATAGACTGGATAATGGTAATCAATCCGGAGAAGGCGGCGGGCATCAAATAAATGTTTGTGTACAGATAGCTGATATAGGTGCTGATGTAAGCTTTTTCAACACCTCCGCCCAATTGCTGAATCGGATATGCGACCTTTAGCTGCTTGAGTTTTTTCTTGTCTTCCAATGAAACGTCAGATGCCAAGTTTTCTTCAATTGTACCCATAACTCTCTTACTTACCTTTCCTTTCCCAGATTAATATATCATCTCATAGAGATGCATATTTCTATTCGTATATTCGTAAGGCGGTGTATTCTTCCCAATGCCCACACTACGGAAAAAATGTAAACCTGGGACAGCCAGCTTTGAAGCGGACCTCAAAAGAGGACGAGCAAAAAAATTATGTATGAGTAATTTATGTATGCATAATACTCTATGCAACAATATTTGTCAACTATAACATATACGATTTTTTAAACATATGCATTTTTTGTATATGTTGCTAATATTGTGAATAAATATTTTACATGAATGTAAAATATTTCTATCATAATTCCCGAATTTTCATGGCCAAATTAAACAAATTTAGCAATCAGCACATGCTTAAGAAGCGAAAATAGGCCGGCACCGCTGAATTTTTTGAGCGGCGCCGGCAAAAAAACAGAAATACCGATCCGGTATTTCTGTTTAGGAAAAATCAATATGTGGTCAGCTCGAAGTTGGGGCCGACCTTAATCTTTAGCTTTTCCTCCCAGTAGCGGGATTCTTCAATAAGCGCCTCGACTCTGTCCGGCTGCAGTTGCAGCATGGTAAAAAGGGTACGTGTCACATAGTCCTTGAGATAATTGATATCACAGTCGAGATACTTCTTCTCGTAGGCCGCCGTAATGCCTCTTGTGACCGCGATTCCGCAGACCGAATAAAGCTTCAAATCTATATCGCTGATATTTGGATTAATAAGCTGCTTCTGCAGACCGTAATAGCGCTCGCGGAGATCGTTCGGCGATACAAAAAGCTCGCTGTCCTTTTGATATTCGTTGCAAAACTGCAGCAAATTGGCATTTTTAAATTTTAGGGCAAGGAGAAGTCTGGTTTCGAGTGCAATATCCAATTCCATGCTGTAGCCCTTTTTCCTCGTGAAGAGCTGTTGGGCTATCTCATTGCGGATATTGAGCAGAAACAGATTGTAGATTTCAAGGGCCAGCTTGCTCTTTGTGCCGAAATAATATGTGATCAGTCCGTTGTTTACCCCGGATTTAGTACTAATCTGTGCAAGCGTGGTTGCAGCGTAACCCTGCTCATAAAACAATTCGCGGGCCGCTGCGACCAAACGGCTGCGTGAGGTCGTGCTGTCTTTTTCTGGTGCCAGATTATCCATTGGCTTAAACCTCTCATTTCACGCGAGTAATTTTTTTGTACAGTATACCAGAGCTACCCAAATAATAAAAGCCTCTGTATTGACAAATTTTTCTGCTAGACTTATTATAAAGTTAGTTGCACATAATTTCAAGAATTAGGAGGAGATTTATGAAAAGTTTACTTATGGCTGTACGCGCTAAAGAGGGACGCATCGCACTTATTATCATGGCCGTCAGCATTGTCGGCATCTGTGTCGGTGGATACCTGCTACGGGACAACTCCTCTGTCTGCGACATTGTTGTAATCGCTTTTTCCGTTTTGTCCTTCGTGGGCGCGGAACAGTTCTGCCGCCTGGTTATTCGGCTTAGAAAGGAAAACGGGGAAGAGTAGTACCCTGCTTGTCCTTGTAGTTTCTGGCGCTGCCCCACACATAAAATAAAGGGAGATAATTTTATGCAGTACAGGCTCTTAGAATCCACTGGATTAAAGGTTTCAGCGCTTTGTCTCGGCACAATGACCTTTGGCGGGCAAACCACCGCCGAAGAAAGTCGGAGGATACTGGACTGCGCGCTTGATTCTGGCGTTAATTTTATCGATACTGCGAATATCTATACACAGGGAGAGAGTGAGAGAATCATCGGCGAGGCTTTAGGCGCGAGAAGAAATGACATCATTCTTGCCACGAAAAGCGGCGGCCCCGTCGCCAGACACCCCAACCAGTCCGGCCTCAGCCGCAGGCAGCTCATAAGCTCAGTTGAAGACAGCCTTAGGAGGCTTAAGACGGATTATATCGACTTTTTATACCTCCATTTTCCGGATAAGCTTACACCGCAGGAGGAGTTCATAGAAACCATGACTTCTCTGATAAGAAGCGGGAAAATCCGCTATTACGGAATCAGCAATTTCTCGGCGTGGCAGTGCTGTGAGCTGCTTTACAAGGCGAAGGCTATGGGCGCGATTGCTCCCAGCGTCAGCGAAAGCGTTTACAGCGTGATAAACAGGGGTATCGAAAACGAGCTTGTTCCTTTTCTTCAATCCCATCATATGGGGCTGACCGCGTTTAACCCTCTGGCTGGCGGCCTCCTCACCGGAAAACACAGCCGCGACCACTATACCGAGGGGACAAGGTTCGCACTCGAGAAGGGCTACGCCATGCGCTACTGGAATGATAAAAATTTCGATGCAATCGATGTGCTGAAGCAGGCGGCAGATAAAAGCGACACGACTATGGTAGCGCTGTCGTACAAGTGGCTTTTAAGCAAGCCGTGGGTCACCAGCATTATCTGCGGTGTCAGCAAGCTTGAGCAGTTTAAGGAAAACGTGAGCTATTTTGACACGCAGCCTATTGATAATTCACTCGCAGAGGAATGTGACCGCGTGTGGTCGATGATAGGAGGGAGCTTCTTTAACTATCATCGCTGATTCGTCCGCCGCGCTTTCGTCGGAGTAAAAGATTGAAACAAGTTTGTTCTCACACAATTTAAAGCTCTCATTTCTGTTTAAAATATTGAATGTTCAATAGACAAAAAGAAGTGCATTTCTACGAAATACACTTCTTTTATGGTTGCGGAAGAGTGCAAACATTTATATGTACTAACTTTTGTCTTTTAACTTAGAGTTTTTC
This sequence comes from uncultured Oscillospiraceae bacterium, assembly GCA_964418735.1. Lineage (GTDB taxonomy): Bacteria > Bacillota > Clostridia > Oscillospirales > Oscillospiraceae > DUPK01. The sequence continues at coordinate 9,671 of CAYQMY010000047.1, forward strand.
TGTGCGAATTGGGATACCATAGCAAGCAGCAATTCAATAGCAATAATAAATTTATATGTGAAAATCAGACAATATCTGATTTTTTCCGTTTCTTTTTGCTCCATAAAGGCTCGTATCCGCAGAATGAACAAACTCGGTGACCGTTTCGTTATTGTACTGACTAACCCCTCCGCTGATGGTTATTCTCAATCCATCAATAAAGATATAGTCCTCAACAGCTTGTCTTATCCGCTCAGATATTTTTACGGCAACAGCTAAGGTGGTGTTTGGGAAAATCACCATAAACTCCTCTCCCCCATATCTTCCCGTAAAATCAGTTCCTCTAATACTTTTTTTCATAATAGATGCAACATCAAAGAGCACCTGATCACCATAGACATGTCCCTTGCTGTCATTGACTTTCTTGAAATTATCAATGTCGAAGATAGCAATAGCTAGAGGATTGCTTGTCCGGTCTGCTTCTGCTACATCTGCCTTAAGATGCTCTATTAATGTCCTGTGATTAGCGATTTTTGTAAGCCCATCTATAGAAGACATCTCAGAAAGAATCCTGTTTTTTAATTCCAACTCAAGCTGAGTCTCTTTCTTTTCAGTTATATCAAAAATTATACCAGCCAGAAATGAAGGTTTACCGTTATCATCGTATTGAGTTATCTTTCCACGGTCATAATACCATTTGTACGATCCGTCTTTCGCCTTAATACGGTATTCGGCCTCGTATACCTCCGCTTTGCCATACAGGTGATTGCGCATCGCATCCATAGCGTTTTCTAAATCTTCAGGATGGAGTTTTTCAGTAAAAAACTGATAAGTAACGTGCTCTGGAATCTCACTCTTATCGTAACCAAGCGTGGTAACCTTTAGTGGATTAAAGGTTACCTCATTTGTCTTTATGTTCCAATACCAATGCCCTAAATTTCCTGTCCAAGCGTACTCGAGCCTTGTTTCCTGCTCTTTCTCTTTAAGCAACTCCTGAGTAAGCATTTCGAGATTTTTTATTTTATCCAGAAGCTGTTCCTTTGAAAAATTTATGTATTCCAAACTTTTTACCTCAATAATCCGACTCCTTATGTTTACCTAGGGAAGCCCAATTCATCTGGCCGTTTTGGGCTCAAATCACTTGACCGGTTATATTCATCCCACTTTTATCTTTGTAAAAACCAGTATATACTTAAATGATCATTATTTAAATATAATAAGAAAAATTCTTATTCAACTGTTGGACTTTGTGATACAAAAAGAATGAGAGTCCCTTACTTCATTCGTAAAATCAACAATAATTTCATGCTTTATAGACATTTTGTCAACATTAATTTTGACAGAAAGTGTATTTTTTATATAAGCACACGAAAACTATTGACTAAATTTCAACTATAATATAATGTATTTATAATTTGGATTTATTTTGAGAATATCTTTTATGGGAGAACTTGTTGCATGAGATTTATCCCTACAAGCTGCCTAAGGGCCGGGATGTGTGTCGCCAGAACAATATACCAAGACTCAGAGTTGCCCTACTTGGTCGAAGGAACAGCGCTTACAGAAATCTATATAAACTACCTTCGTAACAGCAGTTTCACCGGATTGTATATTTATGACGAAATATCAAAGGATATTGAAATCGTCAATTTAATTAGCGACGAACTTCGTAACGAAGCCATAAAAAGCGTAAAAAAACTTTTTGTTATTGACAAAAAGAATACCGGAGTTTCGTTATTAGCAAAAGCAGCAGAAATTAGAGACAAAATTGATTCGATTATTGACGAGCTTTTGGCAAACAAGGATGTTATGGTCAATATGATAGACCTCAAAAGCTTTGATAACTATACATACGCACATTCTGTAAACGTATCAGTTCTGTCACTCATTATCGGTATTGCAATGGATCTGGATAGAAAACGCTTATGTGAGCTAGGTATGGGTGCAATAATGCACGATATAGGCAAAGTATTTGTAGCAAAAGAAATTGTAAA
>CAYQMY010000048.1:0-11630 GCA_964418735.1 uncultured Oscillospiraceae bacterium
GGAATGGTCATAATGTGCATATTTTTCGGTTGCCGCTTAAGCGGCGAGAAAAATGCACTTGAATTAATGTGAGTTTGAACTTGTTTCAAACTTATCATCCTCCAATAAGGTTTCTATCGTTCGGGCGAAGTTTAAATATTCGCCCCGGTCTTTTTCATAGGTTTCACGTCCTAGATTGGTAAGAGAATAGTATTTTCTCGGAGGTCCTCCGCTCTCTTCCTGGAGATAGGTGCTAAGCAGCCCATCGCTTTTCAGTTTTCTGAGAATAGGATAAACTGTGCCGTCTGCTATATCTATGTGCTTGGACAGATATTCGGAGATTTCATACCCGTAGCAATCGTGCTTTTTCAGCAGCGACAGCACACAAAGCTCCAGTACACCCTTCTTATATTGTGTGTTCACATACATCCTCCTACGTGCGAAATAAAAGTAGCGGTTGTCGACTACTATTAGATTATATTCAGTAGTAATATAATTGTCAAGAGCGTTAAGAAAGTTTTTAATTATTTTTTACCAACGAAAGTGTCTATATTTTCATGTGATAATGCTTATCATCTACCCTTCCAATCAGGTATTGGAACCGTCTACTGAAAAAATATGAGATTACGGATTTTTCTATTGACCAATCGGTCTAATTGTGCTACACTGCGATTAGACCAGATGGTCAACAGGGAGGTTTTTATATGATTACCGTAAAAAATGTCTACCATGATTACAGTGGAAAAGGTAATTATGCTGTGTCGGATATTTGCTTTTCCGTTGAAAGCGGAAAAATTTTCGGCTTTCTCGGTCCCTCCGGCGCGGGCAAATCCACCGTGCAGAATATCATGACCGGGCTTCTTTCATTGCAGAAGGGCGAGGTTCTCTATGATGGCAAATCCATCAAGGATTTGCGCACAAAGTTCTTTAACCTGATCGGTGTGTCTTTTGAGCAGCCCAATGTTTATCCCAAGCTCACCGGGTACGAAAACCTTAAATATTATGCGGCGCTCTTTTCCGTTCCTACAAGAGACCCGATGGAGCTTTTGGACAGGGTCGGCCTGCGGGACTCTGCTCACAAAAAGGCGTCGGAGTATTCCAAAGGTATGCGCCAAATGCTCACATTGGCCAGGGCGCTGCTCAATAACCCCAAATATTTATTTCTTGACGAGCCGACCAGTGGCCTTGACCCATCCACGGCGCTGACCGTTCGAGAGCTTATTCGAGAGCAAAGGGATGGCGGCGCGGCGGTGTTTCTGACCACACATAACATGGAACTCGCCGACTCTCTCTGCGATACCGTGTCGTTCCTGTACGGCGGAAAAATCGCGGCAATGGATTCTCCGGAAGCGCTGAAGCTCCGTTATGGAAAACGGCTTGTAACCGTTGTATATGAAGCGTCCGGCAAGGAACAGTCCAAATCCTTTGATATGAACGACCGTACGGTGCTGTCCGAATTTATCCTGAGCGTCAGTCCCATCAAGATTCACTCTCAGGAGGCCACTTTAGAAGAGATATTCCTGCGTGTAACCGGAAAGGAGCTGAAATCATGAGCGGTATTCTCGCGCTCGGAATTCAGGATTTCAAACGTCTTCTGAGTAACGCGCTTTTTTGGGTGATTACCGCAACCTTGGTTCTCATCATTGCGCTCATCAATTTCGCGCTTCCTAAAGACACTGCGGAAGAGGCCTATCGCATTTTCACGTACAATACGGACTACAGTGCCGGCCAGGTGACCGCCGTGAACAGCGAAGAAGAACTGCGGCAGGCGGTTAAAGAGAATGGGACAATCGGCTTGCTGGGGAACGCCGACGGCAGCATAACGGTTCTGAATCCCGGCCTGTCCGAAAAAACGGTACGCGCGATTATGACAATGCTTTACAGCGCTTCCCATACCAATGTGGAAGTGGAGAGCATCAACGCAGACAGCGAAACGATTCCCTTCAACAAGCGCATGACACCCGTCTTTATCTGTTTTGAAGCGCTTATTATCGGGTTTATCCTGGGCGGTGCGCTTATGCTCACCGAAAAGGAATCCGGCACAGTCCGGGCTTTACGAATCGCACCGATGGGCGTTGATCGGTACCTTATTTCGAAGACTGTGCTTTTTTCAATCATCGCCATAATTTATGCCCTGTTGATGGCAGTCTTCTGCGTCGGATTCGGTTTCTCCATCCTGAGCTTTGTTTTACTCAGCTTTTTCGGCGCGGCAATTTTTTCGCTTATAGGTCTTGCCTTTACCACGCTTTTCAAGGACATGAGCAGTTGGTTCTTTTCTATGGCGCTTCTTCTGTCAGTCAACATGCTGCCGGTCATCGCCTATTCCGAACCGTCGTTTTCTCCTTTTTGGCTCAGGGTGATACCGTCCTATTCCATGATTTTTGCCTATGAAAAAATCCTTTTTGGAGGCAGCCTCTCAGTCTCCGCCGTATTTACCGTAGCGGCTTGGTGTGTCGGCGCATATCTCCTCAGCAGGCTCATGGTTGGGCGGCTATTTCTGGCGAAAGGGCGGTGACAAATAATGAAAAGTATATATATGACAATAGTGCGAGAGCTTAAGCTCATTTTCCGCGACGGCATCACTCTTTATCTTACAATTTCCCCCGCCGTGCTTGCACTTGTATTCATTTTTGTTTTTGGCAGCGTGCAGAACTCCTCCATCAGTCTGGTGGTGCACAAAGCTTTGCCGCAGGAAATGACAGCAAAGCTGGAAGCGGTGGCTTATCTTGAATACTCGGACGATCTCAGCCAGCTTAAAGAGCGGGTTAACGGCGCCGACAGCATTGCCGGAGTTTATATGCAGGACGGTGCTATGAAGCTGCTCGTTGAGGGCAACGAGGCGCAGGGCTTTGCGGAATCCAGAAGCAGCCTCGTAAGCGCTGCCCTCGGCGCTGACCGTATAGAATACACATCCGAAACGATTGAAGGGCAAGGCTCTTTAGCGTATACCATTTCAATGGCTTGTGTCTTCCTGCTGGCTCTGTTTATCGGCGGCGCTACATTGGGACTTAGCGGCGTTAGCGAACGGGAAAGCGGCGTGATTCGTGCGGTGTCAATAAGCCCCATGCCTCTTGGAGGTTACGTCATTTCGAAAATCATTCCTGCCTTGCTGTTAGGCACGGTAGGCCTGTCGGCCAGTGCGGTGATTATTGGCCATGCGTCCGCGCTGCCACAGTTTCTTTTACTGGCTCTGTGCAGCGTCTTTGTCGGCGGTATGATCATCTTTCTGATGATAGCTTTTGCCGATAATCAGATCGCCGCAGTGGGCGTTCTTAAAATAATCATGCCCTTGTTTCTGGCGGCTGGAGTTTCTGCCGTTTTCATCCCGGAAAAGTGGCTCTTTCTATATTACGCGCTTCCCATGTACTGGCAGTATGCCGCCATTGATGCCATTATTTCAGGCGGGTCTCCGGGATTACCGCTGGTGATGATTCTGGCAACAGGATTTGCGTGGTTCTTGGTTGTAATGCTGATATTTACGAAGAAAATTAAGATGAAAGCATGGAGGTGATCTTATGGCATGGTATTGGTGGCTCCTGATTGCTCTGGCGCTTGTCGGGTTTATCTTTTTAAAGGTCAAGGTCGGAGGCGCGTGGATGAAAAAGCAAAAAGAGAAAAAAGAGCGTCGTGAAAAAATTATGGAGGATGAGGATTGATGTCGGAAGTAAACGGAAAGATGAAATGGCAGCAGGAGGGCGCTGAAAACCCGCTCAGCGGTAGCTTGGTGCTTTGCGATGCTGCGCTAGACGCTTTTTCGTCCCGCTCCTTTGGGGAAGCATCGCTCAACGACATCATCAAAGCGGCGGGCATGAACAAAGGCAGCTTCTATTACCGTTTCTATGACAAAATGGATTTGTACCTCTCTTTGCTTCATAGGCTCGGCATGGAAAAGCTGGCAACATTTCAACAGTATGATAATACAAACACAGCGGATGATTTTTTCGCTTCCATAAAAAATAAGGCCATGCTGGGTATTCTGTTCGCTAAAAAAGAGCCGAGATACAACGTACTCTCGCGAAGATTTCTGTCGGAAGATGTGACCTTTCGCAAAACAGTGATTGATGTTTTCGGCGGTGTTACCGAGGATGTATTGCTTCGCATGGTGGAAGATGGGCAGGCTAAGGGACAGCTTCGAAGCGATATTTCCGTTCAGATGATGGCTGAAGTATTTGCGATACTACTGGAGCGGATTGATAAAGTCATCACACCAACCATGGAGGATGAGGAAATTTTGGGCAAGGTGGATGAACTAATTGCAGTCCTTCGCGACGGGACAGCGTTGAGGTGAAAATCATTATATTTAAAACTGCAACTTAGGGCCAAGCTGGCCCTAAGTTTTTGGTGGAGATAAGCGGGATCAAAGTGATACACTCTTAAACATGCAAGAACTTTTTTGCGCTTTGCTTGTACTCCCTTACCGAAAAATTTTATCTTCGATGTGAACTGTAACTTTTTTTCGTATACCCTTGGAACTATGCGGACATTCGTATATAATTTACCATGTATTTATATATTAACAAGGGGCGAAACGATTGAAAGGCTATATGTCGTCGCGGGACGTATAAGCGGGTGTGACGTATTTATGGAGTTGCCCACTTCGGGACCTCATGGATTATCCCTGCCAACGCGAGAAAGCCTACAGCCCCCAGAAGAGAACACACTGCTAGGAGGTGAACGACATGCTGCGCATTGCCGTTTGCGACGATATGCCCGACGAGCTGCAAAGCCTTGTCTCGCTTACAAATCAGTACATATCCGCTAACAGTCTTGATGCCGAAGTGACGGCGTTCTCCCATCCGGACGCACTGCTGACCGCTATTGAAGCAGAGAGCTTTCATTTATACATACTGGATATCGTCATGCCTATGGTCAGCGGATTGGAGCTAGGCAAAGAAATTCGCCGCCTCGACCGTGAAGCACAGATTATATATGCCACAACCGAGCCGCAGTTTGCTTTGCAGGCATATGCCGCAAGTCCCATCAATTATCTTGTTAAACCCATACAAAAGCTGCAGATGTTTGACACACTGGCCCTCGCCATCTCCAAAGTCGACCTTGCCGAAGAACAGACCTTTGCCGTCAAAACCTCCGATAGTTTGCGGGTAATCAAGCTGTCAGAAATTATATGCTGTGAGTATAGTAATCACGCTGTAATTTTCAGCTTGAAGAACGGCGAGGAACTGCTTAGCCGAACCGTTCGGGAGAGCTTTTTGGAATACTGTGCGCCAATTTTAAAGGACAGTCATTTTCTGCAATGCCACAGCTCGTTTGTAGTCAACATGCGCCGAGTGGAACGCTTTGCGAAAGACAGCTTTGTTTTGTACGGCGAAAAAGTAGTCCCTATTGCGGCAAAGCAATACCCAGCGGTGAGGGATGCATATATGGACTACCTGTTGGTGAAGGGGGACTTGTCATGACTCTCCTCTTCCCCGACCTTTTACGAGCGGTCATTACGGATATTATGCTGATACTATTGCTTTCCACCATGGCAAAGCCGAAATACAAAAGTAAATTTGTGTATATTTTTGCGACAGCCATAATACTGGTGGGAAATGTAAGCGCCAACTATTACTTTTATCTTACGGAAAACTACACTGCTGTATTTTATGTTGACTTTGCTATGCTCGTGGTAATTGGAATTGCCCTAAAGCCTCTTTTTGCGGACAAAATCATGCAGTGGTGCTTCAGCTATTTTACAATGGTAAATATTTATGCCGCCATTGTGTTTTTAAGCTACATTCTTTGCGGTATTTTTCCAAGACCGATTTATGGCAATGCGTATTTACGCCTGATTTTATTTTCGGTCATTATTGTAGTGTTTTACAAGAGGGTATCAAAGCTGTATCGCAATGTGCTGGACTATTGGCATATCTACATCTTGCCCGTTGTCTCATTGCTGGTTTGCTTTTTAGGATATTTTTTCGGCGGTGACATTGAGGATATGCTGGCTAATAACTACATACCCCTGATGCTTCTTATCCTTTTAGGTTTATCGATATATGTTTCCATCATCCACTCGCTCAAAACCATAACAAAGCAATATGCCATGCGTGAGGAAAACCGGAAAATGCAGACGGAGCGGGAATACCTGCAACTGGCCGCAGGCAACATGTCCCATCGGCTTATGCTTATGGAAGAGGTGTCGGCGCAAAACAGCCGCGCAGCCCATGACCGCCGCCATTTTAACAACGTGCTTTTGGGGCTTTTGGAACAGGGGAAAACCGGCGAAGCTGCCGCTTTACTGGAAAGTCAAAATCAGACGGCGCATGAAATCAGCAAAGTCTACTGCGAAAACCCGGCTGTCAACGCCGCCGTCAGCCATTATGCGGGTCTTGCGGAACGGGCGGGTATTTCCACAGTAATTGAGCTGGACATTCCGAGAACTCTGACTGTGGATTCCCTGGAGCTGGCCATGGTGGTTTCGAACCTGATGGAAAACGCAGTTGCGGCCTGTAGAGGACTGACGGGAAATCAGGCCCCCTGGCTCCGCTTTACTTGCCGGAGCGTGGGGCGGCTGTTGCTGGAAATCGAAAACTCCTGCACCGAGGATGCCGTGCTGGATGAAAATAGATACCCGATTGCGCGCGAGGAAGGGCATGGCATCGGCAGCAAAAGCGTCCTTGCATTTGCAAAAAAGTATGACGGCGAGCTGCTGTATAAAATCGAAAACGGCGTTTTCCGGGTGCGTATTTTGGTGTGAGAATACGCCAAATCCCGTTTGTCAATAGCAAATTTTAACTGAATAGCTTTTTTTAAGTGTAAAAATGAGTCTTTTAAGTGTAAAGGCTCATTTTTTCTTTTGTCCATGCTATGCTCCGGGCAAAAACCTGCAAAATATAATTTTGGGTTATTGGAGGAAATAAAAATGAAGAAACGCATTCTCTCTTTGTTGCTGGCGTCCAGCATGGTCATTTCTTTTGGGCTTTTCACAAGCGGCTGCGCGCAAAAAAGCAGTGCGTCTGCCTTATGGGCGGCTGGTGGCACAAGGAACAAGATCGTTGTCATAAGCGATATTCACATGGGAATTGACGACAAGTATGCCGAAACGGTTGCAAACCGTCCGCTGCTAATTAAATTTTTACAGCGCCTGCAAAGCACAACTGATGTGCGGGAACTGGTGATCGACGGTGATTTTCTGGATGAGTGGTTTTTGCCGGTCTATTATCCCAGCTACACGGACGTTGATCAGTTTTACAAGGATGTGATCAAAAATAATCAGGGCGTGATCGACGAACTGAACAAGGTAGCCGACAGCGGAATCAAGCTGGTCTACATAATCGGCAACCACGATATGACACAGGAAAATGATGTTTTGCAGAAGGCCATTCCTAAAATTGTGCAGATCAGGGACGCCAAAGGGCTGGGAACATATTACACAGGAGACCGCAACGAAATTGCAATCGAGCACGGCCACCGTTACGATGTATTCTCCGCGCCAGATACAGTAACCAACGCTAAGTTGGTGGGTAATAACAATACCATTCTGCCAGCCGGTTATTTTTACGCACGTTATGCCGCAACGTGGGTATTGGAGGGGCGCCCAAAGGTAGAAAAGAATTTACCTGTGGTAAAAATGGTTCCCGACAAATCTGATACAGACCAGTACGGCGCTTATATGTACTATTCAATTCTTAAAAGTGTGTCCGAGCGGATGACCCCTAATGAGGGCCCCAGTGAGAAAATATTCGATATGCATATGGCCGGCTTTGACGATGCCTATACCTATCTGGACTTTTATCCTGCCCAGCAGGCGGATGGGACCATTTCGGCACCGGTGCTGTTTAAGAATATTCAGCGCACGTGGGCGGAGCGTCAGAAAATTAATCAGGTCAAGGTTCCGAACAGCTTCCTTGAGGCGGTTGCCGGAACTGTGGACTGGGAGTACTATTTCAGACAGGCTAAGGCGCAATATCTGGAGAATCCGGACGAAAACGTGGACGTGGTAGTGTTCGGTCATACTCATGTACCCGCTTATCGAGCTACGGACAATGGAAAATGTTATATCAATGAGGGGACTTGGATCGACCATAACACCGATTATCCTGAGGCCACCCGAACCTTTGCTGTCATTACCACCGGCGAGAAAACAACGTGCGGGCTTTACAAGTATGAAGAAGACGGTACCGTAACCGATATTACCGCAAGCGTCAGCAAAGCAAAAGAGGAATCGGCTACTGCGAAAAGTTCTTCTGCCAATGCGTCCTTTGATGTCAAAGCGCTTGAAAATTACGGCGATAACAACACCCAGGCACGCTATGTGGAGGTAAGCGGCTTATCAGATGCGGCTGTGCAAAAAAAGCTGAATCAGGCATTGAAAGCGTTCTGCCTTGCACCAACCTCTTCTGCCGAAAAAGATACCACTTACAATATTATGCCTGTCTTTGAGCTGGCAGGCGGCGATCTGCTGAGTCTGCGAACCTATGATACCGCCTATACAGCTGGAGCGGCGTATCCGGTAAATTCCATACGGACACAGCTTTTCAACCTGACTACGGGCGATAAGGATGCGGGAACACTGTGGGATTTCGTTAGTGATAAAGACGCTTTCAAGGAACTGATACGAAACGGCAAATTTGGTTTTGCGGTGGCTGGGGTTGAGGGTAAAGTACCAGAGGAAGTCAAAACGGCGGCATACAAAAAGCTTGCAGACAGCGTTGACACAGCAGAATTTGCAACACAGTTTTACTTTGGAGATGGCGGCAGGCTGAATGTGTGGTGCGAGGGCGACAACCACGCAACCGGGGACTATTGGCTGTTCGATATCCCTGTCACTGAGTTAGAAGGAATTGCGACAGACCGGCTGCTCCCAATAATTGATGCCGTGAAGAATCTTGCCAATTAAAATGCGGTTGTAAATCTGAACATTAGAGGCATCCTGAATAATTCGGGATGCCTCTGTATCCACGCCTGAAGGAGGGTGAGGGAATGGAAAAGCGCAGGCGCGAGGACGCGCCGCTGAAAGCGCCCAATACCGAGGGGAATGTTTGGCCCAAACAGGTTTGCCCGGCTTTTGAGCCGAGGGGCGACACACCGGTTGGGCTGCGGCAGTGCTGGTACTGTCGGTATGCCGATTTTCATCTGGACAAGCCCCGCGCACTCGAGGTGGGCGTGTGCTACTGGCCGAAAAAAATATTAAAATAGCAGGAGGATAAAAACAGAATGAGAAAAAAATTTTTAAGTGTGCTGCTTTCGGTGTGCATGGTGCTGACCCTGCTGCCGACGGTGGCATTTGCGGCGAATACGACCGCTGATTTTGGCGATTTTTCCGTTACGTATGATGCCGACGGCACCGAGCCGACATGGAATAGCAGCGATCAGTCGCTGTCATTCACTGCGGCGGAAACATATACCGTTGCTATGAAGTCTGGACACACCTCCACTTCCAACGTGATTGTGGTCAGTGCGGCAGGCGTGACGTTGAACCTTGACGGTGTAAACATCAATGCTCCGCAAGGCGCGTCGTCTGATGGTGCTTATGGCGGTGACGGATTAACAGCCTTGACTGTGTCAAGCGGCAGCGTGACATTGAACGTGACTGCGGACAGCTCTCTGACGGGCGGCATTGGAGGCACTGGGGTACCTATGGCGGCACAGGCGGCACTGGTATCGGCGGAAATGTTGCGGTTACAGGGACGGGAACACTGACTGCTACGGGCGGCGCAGGCGGAGCAGGCATTACCAATGGCGCGGCCGGTATTGGCATCAAAGGAAACGTGAATGTTTCCGGCACGGCTACCCTTATCGCCATCAGCGGCAGCGGTGTAGCGGGTATTGCCATCAGCGACGCCAGCCGAAGCGGCGGCGGCACAATTACCGTGGGCGATGGCTATACTGTCGCTGCCGGGACAGATGCTGCCAGTGCGACAGCCTTCACCGGGACTTCAACCACCGACCAGTATGTCGCCATCACTCCGCCCGCTGCTCCAACCCTCCCCACGGCGGCGGAGTACGCGGCTGCTGATCCTGCGGCAGTGTCCGAAACGGACTATGTACTGGACGATACAAACAAAGTCCTCACCATCAAAACCGCCAAGGGTGCGGCATGGTGGAGTGCAAACGGCGCGAGCTACCTCGACTACACCGTCCTCCTTGACACTGACATTGATGTGTCCGCCTTCCTCTGGTCGCCGGTGGGCAATGGCAGTGTTTCCAGCGCCGCCTTTTCCGGCAGCTTCAACGGGCAGGGTCACAGCATTTCGGGACTGGCGATCACAGCAGCAAACGAAACCTACGCCGGTCTGTTCGGAGGCACGTTGAGCGGGAACATCCAAAATCTCTGTGTCTCCGGCACGATAGAGGTGACAGAAACAGACGCCTCACTGTACATAGGCGGCATTTCCGGCTACCTTGACGGCAACAGTACCCTCCGCAATTGCTGCAGCCATGTAGATATCCGCGGCGCGGCGCCCGGCAATGAAGTCAACGCGGGCGGTATTGTGGGATGGCTGAACAGCGGCACAATAGAAAACTGCTTTAACACCGGCGATGTGTCCGGTACCGACGCTGCTATGGTGACTGCTGGCGGTATTTACGGCGCAATCAGCAGCTACAGCTCACATATCGGAACGGTTAAGAACTGCTACAATACCGGCAGCGTGACCGGCAGCGGCAGTTCGATGGTTGGCGCTTTGGGCGGCGGTATGGGAAGCAACATCGTGTTAGAGAATTGCTATTATTTATCCGGCACGGCAAGCGCGGCTTTTGGATATGGCAGCAGCGCAAGCTGCAGCAGCTTTACGGCAGGCACAGCGGATGAGCTACTTGTCAACCTCAACGGCTGGGTTGCCGCAGCGGACAGCACCGATTACTACACATGGACTGCCGATAATGCAGACAGCCCTGTAAACGGCGGCTATCCGGTGTTAGGCGCGGCGTGGGGCGCGGAAACCCCGATTTTTGATAATTGCTTTGGTACGGTAATGACGACAAAAAACGAGAATCCCGACGCCGGTATCGATGAATACCAATACACCTTTTCCGGTTGGTACACCGCGCCCAACGGAGGGGGAACAAAGCTGGGCGACAATGAAGCGGGCACCAACGGCACCCACTATTACGCCAAATGGATATATAACGGCAAAACCGTCCGCACCACGGCGTTGGATTTGACGGATATCAGCGACAGCAACCTCTACGGCGCTACCAAAAACGGCAGCGTCTACACCAACGCCGCCGAAGGCTGGACCTGGTACGCTGCCCAAACCGTCGTGGGAAGCAGCACCTACGCTGCCAAAACCCTAGTTCTCTCCGGGCTGACTATCAATACCGCCGCTCAAGGCGCGGATGGTTAGCTGAACCCCACTGCCAACATCACCCGCGCCGAAAGCGCGGCCATCATCCTCCGCTTGCTGCAAAAGGCCGGGCTGGTGGATGTGCGCAGTCATACATAAGAGGAGAATTTAGCATAACAGCAGGACATCAATCACCTCAAATATCGAGTATATATCCGAAGGGGTGGTATGTATCGAATCGAGTAGTCATTTGGGGGTGCTGCTTAGTTGCAGGCGGGTGAATGGCACCCCAAAAATGGCGAAATATCGCTTAAATATATACTAAAAAGCACGGTAAATATCGAATCTGGGGAGTATGGCTCGGTTGGCGCAGTGTTCAAAACTGTCCGAGTCCGTACTTCCAGTAAAAAGATCAAGTCC